>JAGWIW010000009.1 GCA_028866015.1 Betaproteobacteria bacterium | reverse complement strand
GATCTGCTGCCACTGGCGAACCATGCCCAGGTACCGGTTGTTGAGGTTGATGATCTTGACCGGCAGGTGATATTGCTTGCAGGTGGACAGCTCCTGGATGCACATCTGGATGCTGGCCTCGCCCGTGACGCAGGCCACCGTGGCATCAGGATGGGCAAGCTGGGCGCCCATGGCGGCCGGCAGGCCGAAACCCATGGTGCCAAGGCCGCCGGAATTGAGCCAGCGCCGGGGCTTGTCGAACTTGTAGTACTGGGCCGCCCACATCTGGTGCTGTCCCACGTCCGAGGTGACGATGGCATCGCCGCCCGTGACTTCGTAGAGCTTTTCCATCACGTACTGGGGCTTGATGATGGCGCTGGTGCGGTCATAGCGCAGGCAGTCGCGGGAACGCCATTCGCCAATCTGCTTCCACCAGTCCTTGAGGGCGGCAGGCTCGGGCCGGGCCGTGGAGGAGTCGATGATCTTTTGCATTTCGTCCAGCACGTCGTTGATGTTGCCCACGATGGGCACGTCAACGCGCACGCGCTTGGAAATGGAAGAGGGGTCGATGTCCACGTGGATGATGCGACGGCCTTCAGAGTAAAAATGCTGGGGGTTGCCGATGACGCGGTCGTCGAAGCGCGCGCCCACGGCCAGCAGCACGTCACAGTGCTGCATGGCGAGGTTGGCTTCATAGGTGCCGTGCATGCCCAGCATGCCCACAAACTGGGGATCCGTCCCGGGGTACGCGCCCAGGCCCATGAGGGTATTGGTGCAGGGAAAACCCAGCTGCTTCACAAGCTTTGTCAACGCTGGAGCGGCATCGCCCAGGATCACGCCGCCGCCGGCGTAGATCATGGGGCGGCGCGCTTCCATCAGCATCTGGACTGCCTTCTTGATCTGCCCGGAATGGCCCTTGGTCACCGGAGCATAGGAGCGCAGCGACACGGACTTGGGATAGGAAAACTCCGCCAGATGCTGCGAAATATCCTTGGGGATATCCACCAGCACCGGGCCGGGGCGTCCGCTGGACGCCACGTAGAAGGCCTTCTTGATGGTGGCCGCCAGATCGTCCACGTTCTTCACCAGGAAATTGTGCTTGACGCAGGGGCGCGTGATGCCCACGGTATCCACTTCCTGAAAGGCATCCAGACCGATGGCGGGCGTGGGCACCTGCCCGGTGATCACGACCATGGGGATGGAATCCATGTAGGCAGTGGCAATACCGGTGACCGCATTGGTCACGCCGGGGCCGCTGGTGACGAGCGCCACCCCCGGCCGGCCCGTGGCCCGCGCGTAGGCATCAGCCGCGTGGAGGGCTGCCTGCTCGTGCCTTACCAGGATGTGCTTGACCTTGTCCTGATTGAACAGCGCATCGTAAATGTAAAGGACTGCCCCGCCGGGGTAGCCGAACACATATTCGACACCCTCTTCCTGGAGGCACTGGATTGTGATTTCTGCACCGGTGAGTCGCATGGTTCAACCGTCGAAAACCTTGCAGGTTAATGGTTTCGGGCCATTTGGTCAAGGTTTTGGCCGGTCATGGTACCATCTGCACATTTATCGGAAGGAGCCTCCCCTGGCAACCCATCAGGAGTTGTCCGACTTCCTGGCATCAGTGGAACGTCGGGCCTTCAAGCATGCCCTGTATGCCGTGCGCGACGAAGCCGCCGCGCTCGACATCGTTCAGGATGCCATGCTCCGGCTCGCCGAAAAGTACCATGACCGTCCCGTCGGGGAGCTCCCGCCCCTTTTCCAGCGCATCCTGCAGAACATCGTGCGGGACCATTTCCGCCGCAACAAGATCCGCTCCTGGTGGACCCCACTCTTCAGCAGCTTCAGGGGACAGGATGAGGAGGAGGAATTCGACCTGCTGGAAGCGGTGGAAATCCCAGCACTCGCAGGCGGCCAGTCCCGGGCGCCGGAGCAGGAGCTGAGCCAGAAGGAAATCCTGGCCGAAATCGAGCAGGCCATCGAAAAGCTTCCGGCCCGTCAACGGGAAGCCTTCCTGCTGCGTTATTGGGAGGAAATGGACGTGGCTGAGACGGCTGCCGCCATGGGATGCTCGGAGGGTAGCGTCAAAACCCACTGTTCCCGTGCGGTGCATGCCCTGTCGGCCCTTCTGTCCGCTAAAGGCATTACCTTATGAACGAAAAAGACTTTGCACAAGGCATCTTGCGCCATCTCGACCGCGGCACCCGCGAGCTGGATTCCGCGCTGGTAGGCCGGCTTCACGAGGCCCGCTTTGCCGCCCTGTCGCGCGTCCCGGTTCGCGAACTGCGCCTCCTGCCCTCGGCAGGCGCCTCCTCCAGCGGATTCTCCAGCTGGGAAGGGCCGTCCGCCCTGTGGCGCACCACCCTGGTTGCGCTCATGATTGCCGCAGCCATTGCGGCGTTCAGCCTGTGGAAGGCGCAGGACCAGGACGCAGACGATGACGGCCAGCTTGATGCCAAGCTGCTGTCGAGCGAACTGCCGCCCCAGGCTTTTGCCCAGAAAGATTTTGGCGCATGGCTGCAGGAAACTCGCTGAGGGCCCTGCTACTGGCGGCCGTTCTGTCCGCCGGAGCCGCCTCATGGACAGCCTTGGCCCATGAGCCGGGCCCGCGCTGGGATGCGCTCACGCCAGAGCAGAAAACCATCCTGGCACCGGCCCAGAAAGACTGGGATAACCTGACTCCGTTGCAGCGCAAGCGCCTGCTCAATGCCGCCAAGCACTACCCCAGCCTGACTCCGGCCGAGCAGGCCCGCTTCGAAGCGCGCATTCCGGCATGGACCCACCTGCCGCGGGAAGAGCGCGAAACGGCGCGAAAGAATTTCAAGCAGTTCCATCGCCTGCCGCCCGAGAAAAAAGCCGAAGTAAAATCCCGCTGGCGCGCCGACCATCCCGAAGCCGCAAGCACGCCACCGCCGCCGGCGGTCAGCCCCACACCCGCGCCGGCGCCCGCAGCCCAGTGACGCCCGCGCGCACGCCCCTCTGGCCGCGGCTCGTCTGCATGGTGTATGAGGCCCTGATCGTGGCGGGCCTGCTGATGGCGGCAGGGCTGCCTTTCGTCATGCTCACGCACTACAGTGCCCACCCCGAACTGCGCCCGTTCTACCAGGGCTACCTGTTTGCCGTGCTGGGCCTGTATTTCAGCTATTTCTGGCACCGTTCGGGGCAAACCGTCCCCATGAAGACCTGGCACCTGCGCCTGGTGGATCGTGTGGGCAGCCCCCCGTCCTGGGGGCTTGCATTCGCCCGCTACCTGCTGGCCTGGCCAGGATGGCTGACGGGAGCGAGCCTGGTGTGGGCGCTGGTGGACCGCGAAGGCCGTTTCCTGCACGACCGCCTGCTGGGGCTGCGCCTGGTGCGCGAAAGCTCCTGACGCCTCAGGCGTTGCGTTCAGTCCACCAGCCCAACAGGGCGGCAATGCCGAGGAAAAGAACGCTGGGTGCGAGTGTGCTCATTGCCGGACTCCAGTCGTTGAGTTGCCCCATGTAGGAAAAGAAACGGCTGACGAGGTAAAAGCTCAGGCCCAGGCCGATGCCGATCATCACGCGCATGCCCACCGCCCCCGAGCGGGGACGCTGCAGTGCAAAGGGCAAGGCCAGCATCATCATCACCAGGATTGAAAAGGGATAGAGCAGCTTGCTCCATTCCGCAATCTCGAAACGCACGGTCTGCTGGCTGTTGTCGCGCAGGTGGCGGATGTAGGCAAAAAGATTCCACACCGACATCTGTTCCGGTTCCACCAGCAGGGTGGACATCACTTGCGGCGTCAGCACCGAATCCCACTGGGCACTGGCCTCATGCTCCACGTGGACGCCGCGCGCATCGAACACCGTGCGCTCCACGTTGGACAGCAGCCACAGGTGCTCCTGCTGGTACACCGCCTTCCTCGCCGTGCTGATGCGGCGCAGCCGGTGCTCTTCATCGAACTCATAAATGCGCAGGTCGCGCAGGGAATTGTCCGGCAGCATTTCGCGCACGTTGATGAAGTTGCCTTTGTCCTTGACCCAGATGCCGGAGCGGAACTGGGTGGCCACGAAATTGTTGAGGGCTTTCAGGCGCCACTGCTGGGCCGCTTCTTCCGAAACCGGCATGATGAGTTCGCCCAGCAGGAACGCCACCAGCACGAACAGCAGCCCGACGCGAACCAGCGCACCGGCAAGCTTGTTGCGCGACATGCCGGAAGTGCGCATGACGGTGATTTCGGAGTGGGCGGCCAGCGTGCTGAGCCCATACAGCGTGCCGATGAGCGCGGCGATGGGAAACAGCTCGTAGGCGTGGCCCGGCAATGCCAGCGCCACGAACACGAACATCTGCCACAGCTGATAGCTGCCCTTGCCGAGGTCGTTGAGTTCGTGGATGAGGTCAAAAAAGGAAAAGAGGAACAGCAGGGCCATCAGCACCAGCCCCGTCCCCATCAGCACCTCCCGGGCAAGATATCGGTTGAGCAGTCTCACCCGGGCATTCCTCCGATCAGAGCGTTTCTTTCAGTTGCTGCAGGATGGCCGGATTCTCCAGGGTAGACACATCCTGGGTGATCTCCTCGCCTTTGGCGATGACGCGCAACAGGCGGCGCATGATCTTGCCGGAACGGGTTTTGGGCAGGTTGTCGCCAAAACGGATTTCCTTCGGCTTGGCGATGGGCCCGATTTCCTTGCCCACCCAGTTGCGCAGTTCGGCGGCAATGTTCCTGGCCGCGTCGCCCGTGGGGCGAGCCTGCTTGAGCACCACGTAGGCCACGATGGCCTCCCCGGTCATGTCGTCGGGACGTCCCACCACGGCAGCTTCCGCCACCAGCGGGTTGGCCACCAGGGCGGACTCGATTTCCATGGTGCCCATGCGGTGGCCGGACACGTTGAGCACGTCGTCGATGCGCCCCGTGATGGTGAAATAGCCCGTGTCCTTGTTGCGTATCGCACCGTCACCGGCCAGGTAGTAGCCCTTGAGCTCGGCCGGATAGTAGCTTTTGCGGAAACGCTCGGGATCGCCCCAGATGGTGCGGATCATGGAAGGCCAGGGACGCTTCACCACCAGGATGCCCCCCTGGCCATTGGGCACGTCGTGCCCCGCTTCGTCCACGATGGCCGCTTCGATGCCGGGCAGCGGCAGCGTGCAGGAACCCGGCACGAGCGGTGTGGCACCGGGCAGCGGGGTGATCATGTGGCCACCGGTTTCGGTCTGCCAGAAGGTGTCGGCGATGGGGCAGCGCTCGTGGCCCACGTTCTTGTAATACCACATCCAGGCTTCGGGATTGATGGGCTCACCCACCGATCCCAGCACCCGCAGGCTGGACAGGTCGTAGTGGCGCGGATGCGTGTCGGGCGCCGCTTCCGAAGCCTTGATGAGGGAGCGGATGGCGGTGGGCGCAGTGTAGAACACGCTCACCTTGTGGCGCGCGATCATGTCCCAGAAGCGGCCGGCATTGGGATAGGTGGGCACGCCTTCGAACACGATTTCCGTACCGCCCACGGCCAGCGGGCCGTAAGTGACGTAGGTGTGGCCTGTGACCCAGCCGATGTCGGCGGTGCACCAGAAGATGTCGTGCGGCTTGAGGTCAAAGGACCATTTCATGGTGAGGGCCGCCCACAGCAGGTAGCCGCCGGTGGCATGCTGCACACCCTTGGGCTTGCCGGTGGAGCCCGAGGTGTAGAGCACGAACAGGGGATGTTCGGCGCTCACCCACTCGGGTTCGCAAGTGTCCGGCTGCCCGGCTTCCACCTCGTGCATCCAGCGGTCGCGGCTTGCATCGAAGGCCACGGGGTTGCCGGTGCGGCGGTAGACGATGACATGCTTCAGGGCTTCGCAGCCCCCCAGGGCCAGCGCTTCGTCCACGATGGATTTGAGCGGCAGATGCTTGCCGCCGCGACACTGCTCGTCGGCCGTGATGAGGGCGCAGGCACCCACGTCCACGATGCGCTCCTGCAGCGACTTGGCGGAAAAACCGCCGAACACCACGGAATGGGTGGCACCGATGCGGGCACAGGCCTGCATGGCCACCACGCCTTCCACCGACATGGGCATGTAGATGACGACGCGGTCCCCGCACCGGATGCCCAGGCTTTTCAGGCCATTGGCAAAGCGGCACACGCGGTGAAACAGCTCCTGGTAGGTGATGCGGGTGACGGTGGTGTCATCCGCCTCGAAAATCAGGGCCGTCTTGCTGCCCAGACCTTGCGCGATGTTGCGTTCGAGGCAGTTGTAGGAGGCGTTGGTGAGGCCGTCTTCAAACCATTTGTAGAAGGGAGGGTTGCTTTCGTCCAGCACGCGCGTGAACGGCCGGTGCCAGTGCAGGTTTTCCCGGGCCAGCCGGGCCCAGAAGGCGTCCGGGTCGCGCCGGGCCTCGTCGCACAGGGCCTGGTAGGCCGCCATGCCGGAAATGTTGGCCTGGGCGACGAATTCGGGGGCCGGGGGAAACAGCCGGTTTTCCTGCAGCAATGCTTCGGTGGACATGGAACCTCCCTCTCAATTTATCGATGTAATTGTCTCTCCGTGCCCTTGAGACAGGCCGGGAACGGACATTATAGCGCCTGTCGGCGCCACGCATGGTTGGCCGCGCCCCACCGTCCGATGCCCCTGCCATTCTGGTAGAGTGTCATTCTGGACCGCATTTTCCCGGGAGTTTTGCCGTGACCACCATTCGTGAAGACGACCTTGTCCAAAGCATCGCCGACAGCCTGCAATACATTTCCTACTATCATCCGGCCGATTACCTGAAAGCCTTGGGAGCCGCCTTCGAACAGGAACAGTCTCCCGCCGCGCGCGACGCCATCGCCCAGATCCTCACCAATTCGCGCCTGTGCGCCGAAGGACGCCGCCCCATCTGTCAGGACACCGGGATCGTCAACGTGTTCCTCAAGGTGGGCATGGACGTGCGCTTTGCGCTCAAGGGCACGCTGGAGGACGCCATCAACGAAGGGGTGCGGCGCGCCTACCTCGATCCCGACAACCCCCTACGCGCTTCCGTCCTGGCAGATCCGGCCGGCAAGCGGGCCAACACGCGCGACAACACGCCGGCCGTGGTCCACGTGTCGCTGGTGCCGGGCGACCGCCTGGACGTGACGGTGGCCGCCAAGGGCGGCGGCTCTGAAAACAAGTCCAAGTTCGTCATGCTCAATCCTTCCGACTCCATCGTGGACTGGGTGCTCAAGACGGTGCCCACCATGGGCGCCGGCTGGTGTCCGCCGGGCATGCTGGGGCTGGGCATCGGCGGCACCGCGGAAAAAGCCATGCTGATGGCCAAGGAATCCCTGATGGAACCCATCGACATGGCGCAGCTCAAGGCGCGCGGGCCGCAGAACCGCATTGAAGAGCTGCGCATCGAGCTGTTCGACAAGGTCAATGCCCTGGGCATCGGGGCCCAGGGCCTGGGCGGGCTTTCCACGGTGCTGGACGTGAAGATCCTGGATTACCCCACCCACGCGGCGTCGCTGCCGGTGGCCATGATCCCCAACTGCGCCGCCACGCGCCATGCCCATTTCGTGCTGGACGGCTCGGGGCCCGCGGCACTGGAACCGCCCTCCCTGTCCGACTGGCCGCAGGTAACCTGGCACGCCTCCCCCAGCGCGCGCCGCGTGAACCTCGCCACTGTCACGGCGGCCGACGTGCAAACCTGGAAACCGGGTGAAACGCTGCTGCTGTCCGGCAAGCTGCTCACGGGACGCGACGCCGCCCACAAACGCATGGCCGATCTCTTTGCCCGCGGCGAAGGATTGCCCGCAGGACTGGATTTCACCAACCGCTTCATTTACTACGTGGGGCCGGTGGATCCGGTACGCGACGAAGTGGTGGGGCCGGCCCGCCCCACCACCGCCACCCGCATGGACAAGTTCACCACCATGATGCTGGAGAAAACCGGCCTGCTGGGGATGGTGGGCAAGGCCGAACGGGGGCCCACCGCCATCGAGGCCATCCGCAAGTTCCGTTCGGTATACCTGATCGCCGTGGGGGGCGCGGCCTACCTGGTGTCCAAGGCCATCCGCGGCTCGCGCGTGGTGGCCTTCCCCGAGCTGGGGATGGAAGCGGTGTACGAGTTTGACGTGGAAGACATGCCGGTTACCGTGGCCGTGGATTCCCGCGGCGAGTCGGTACACGAAACCGGCCCCGCGGAATGGCGCGTGAAGATCGGAAAAATCCCGGTCAAGGCTTGAGCGGGGCCCTTTCCCGCACCGCAGCCCCCAGGATGCCCAGCAGTTCGCGCACCTGGGTGGCCCGCTCCATGGGTTCCGCCCCCTTGCGCAGCACCTTGAGGCGGTCCGGACCCGCCAGGCGGAAATCGCGGTGGGCCTGCAACAGCAGGATCACGTCCTGCGGCTCGAGCGGCGTGTGGCGCCCGAACTGGACCACGATCTGTTCCCCGGTGGCATCCACCTTGCGGATGCCCAGGGCCTGGCTGGCAAATCGCAGGCGATGGCATTCCAGCAGTACCCGCGCCGGTTCCGGCAGCAGCCCGAAACGATCGATCAGTTCCTCCCGCAACGCGTCCAGATCTTCTTCCGAATCACAGTTTGCCAGCCGCTTGTACAGCACGAGACGCTCGCGGATGTCCCCGCAGTAATCCGAAGGCAGCAAGGCCGGCGCATGCAGGTTGATTTCCGTGGCGATGTCGAGTGGCGCTTCCAGATCCCAGGATTCGCCCGCCTTGAGCGCCTTGACGGCGTGGTTCAACATGTCCGTGTACAGCCCGAAGCCCACTTCCTGGATGTCCCCGCTTTGCGAGTCGCCCAGCACTTCACCGGCACCGCGGATTTCCAGGTCCTGCATGGCAAGGAAAAATCCTGAACCCAGCTCTTCCGTCATCTGGATCGCTTCCAGCCGCTTTTGCGCCGCCTGGGTGAGGGCATCCGGAGGGGGAGTGAGCAGGTAGGCGTAGGCCTGGTGGTGCGAACGCCCCACCCGCCCGCGCAGCTGGTGCAGCTGGGCAAGTCCGAAGCGGTCGGCACGGTGGATCAGGATGGTGTTGGCGGTGGGCACGTCAATGCCGGTTTCAATGATGGTGGAACACAGCAGCAGGTTGGACTGCTGGTGGTAGAACTCGCGCATGACCCGTTCCAGCTCGCGCTCCCGCAGCTGCCCGTGGGCCACGGCGATGCGTGCTTCCGGCAGGATGCGGGCCAGGTGGTCGCGCATGTTCTCCATGGTTTCCACTTCGTTGTACAGGAAGTACAACTGGCCCCCGCGCTTGAGTTCGCGCAGGGCCGCTTCGCGGATGATGCTGTCCGACTGGGGATAGACGAAGGTCTTGATGGCCAGCCGCTTCTGGGGCGCCGTGGCAATCACGGAAAAATCGCGCAAGCCCTCCAGGGAGAGCGCCAGCGTACGCGGGATGGGCGTGGCGGTCAGGGTAAGCACGTCCACTTCGGCGCGCAAGGCCTTGAGCCGCTCTTTCTGGCGCACGCCGAAGCGGTGTTCCTCGTCGATGATGACAAGGCCCAGCTGGGCAAAGCGGACCGCGTCTGAAATCAGCTTGTGGGTGCCGATGACGATGTCGATGGCACCGCTGCGCAGTCCCTCGAGCGTGGCTTCCGATTCCTTGCCTGAGCGGAAACGCGACAGTTCGGCTATTTTTACCGGCCACTCGGCGAAACGGTCGCAGAAGTTCTGGTAATGCTGTTCGGCCAGCAGCGTGGTGGGCACCAGGATGGCCACCTGCTTGCCGGCACTCACGGCCAGGAACGCGGCGCGCATCGCCACTTCGGTTTTTCCGAAACCCACGTCGCCGCAGATGAGACGGTCCATGGGTTTTCCGGAGCGCATGTCGGCCATGACGGCCTGGATGGCAGCAGCCTGGTCCGGCGTTTCCTCGAAATCGAACCCGGCTGCAAACGCGTCGTAATCGTGTTCCCGGATGGGAAAGGCAAAACCCTGACGGGCGGCGCGGCGGGCATACAGGTCCAGCAATTCCGCCGCCGTGTCGCGCGCGCGCGTGGCGGCACGGCGCTTGGCCTTTTCCCACTGTCCGCTGCCCAGCTTGTGCAACGGGGCACTTTCGCTGGGGCCGCCCGTGTAGCGCCCGATCTGGTGCAGCTGGGACACGGGCACATAGAGGGTGTCGTCGCCGGCATACTGCAAGTGCAGGAACTCCGTCGCTCCTTCACCGGAATCCAGCGTGACGAGACCGAGGAGGCGTCCGATGCCGTGATCCACGTGCACCACGGGGTCGCCCACCCGCACTTCCGACAGATCCTTGAGCAGGGTGTCCGAGCTGCCGCGCCCGCCCTTGTCGCGCCGGCGTGACTGGCGCACCTGGGTCCTGTACAGCTCGGTTTCGGTGATCACCGCCAGGCGCTCGTCCGTGAGCAGGAACCCCGTGCTCACGGGCGCGGCGGTGATGGCCACCGGCATCTGCCCCTGGGCAAATGCCTCCCAGGAATCCACGGCCTGCGTGCGGTAGCCAAATTCCTCCAGCATGCGCGCAATGGTTTCGCGCCGCCCCAGGCTTTCCGCCACCAGCAACACGCGCCCGTCGAAATCGCGGGTGAATCCGGCCAGTTTTTCGATGGGCGGTTCGGCGCGCCGCACCAGCTCCACCGGTGGCAAGGGGGCCGTGGCCAATGCCGGCGCCTGCCCGTCCGGGACCAGCCCGGCCTGCAACCGGACCTGGGGATGGCGTGCCGCCAGCGCGAGGCACTGGTCTTCCGTCAGGAACAGTTCGCCGGGATCGAGCACGGGATTCGCGCGGTCCCCCTTGAGCATGTTCCAGCGCGCCCGGGTGGATTGCCAGAAGGACTGGATGGCCGCAAGGGTGTCCCCATGCAGGCAGATCGTGGCGGCCTTCGGCAGGTAGTCAAACAGGGTGTCGCACTGTTCGAAAAACAGCGGCAGGTAATATTCCACACCGCCGGGTGCAAGCCCGTTGCCCACGTCGCGGTAAAGCGCGCAACGCGAGGGATCGCCTTCGAACCGTTCGCGGAAATTCTCCCGGAAACGGGTGCGCCCGGCTTCGTCCAGGGGAAACTCGCGCGCCGGCAGCAGCCGGATTTCAGGCACCGGGTAGAGCGTGCGCTGGGTATCCACGTCGAAGGTGCGCAATGTTTCCACGTCGGTGTCCATGAGGTCGATGCGGAACGGCACCGCACTCCCCATGGGAAAGAGGTCCACCAGCCCCCCGCGCACGCAATATTCCCCCGGCTTCACCACCTGGGTCACGTGGGCGTAGCCGGCCGTGGTCATCTGCGCACGGAAGGCGTCGAGGTCGAGGCGCTCGCCCTTGCGGATATGGAACGTGCGGGCGGCCAGGTGGCTGACCGGAGGCAGCCGGTAGAGCGCGGTGGCCATGGGCACCACGGCGATGTCGCATTGTCCGGAAGTGAACTGCCAGAGGGTGGCCAGGCGCTCGGACACCAGGTCCTGGTGGGGCGAGAAGTGGTCGTAGGGGAGTGTTTCCCAGTCGGGCAGCAGGTGTACGGCACGGCCGGGAGCCCACCACTGGATTTCCTCCAGCAGCCGCTGCGCTTCGGCGGCGGTTTCGGTGAGGATCACCAGGGGGCGGCTGGTTTCGGCCAGCCGCGCCAGCAGCAGCGCGTCTGCCGAACCTTCAGGCAGCGGCAACTTCATGGAAACGACGGCAGCGGATGGTCAGGCGGCGGGGCGGGTGGTGAAGCTTTCGCCGCAGCCGCAGGCATCCGAAACGTTGGGGTTGTTGAACTTGAAAGCGGCATTGAGCCCTTCGCGCCGGTAATCCACTTCCGTGCCGTCCAGGTACTGAAGCTGCTCGGCGTCCACCACCACCAGCACGCCATCGCTTTCAAAACGCAGGTCGCCGGAGCGCACTTCGTCGGCATAGTCCACCACGTAGGCAAGCCCGGAACATCCGGATTGCTTCACGCCCAGGCGCAACCCCACGCCATGGCCCCGCTTGGATAATGCCTGCCGCACTTGTTGGGCTGCGGCTGCAGTCAATGTCACGGCCATCTCAGTTCTCCTGTCTGTTCAGTCCCTGCTCTTCCTTGAGAGCCGATAAATCGTCAGAAAGTTCGCGCACCTGCGCGGCCAGTGCCTCGTTCTGGCGCATGAGCTGCTGCACGGCCAGGATCAGCGGATCCTTGTCGTCGTCCGTGGGTCCGTAGGCGGTGAAGCGGTCATCGGTCTTGGCCGGCTGGTGGTGTTCATCTTCCACCACCCGCCCGGGAATGCCGATGACGGTGGCCCCCGGCGGCACCGGCTTGACCACCACGGCATTGGAGCCCACCTTGGCGCCTTCACCCACGTAGATGGGCCCGATGATCTTGGCGCCCGCCCCCACGATCACCTTGGGGCCCAGGGTGGGGTGGCGCTTGCCCTTGTTCCAGGACGTGCCCCCCAAGGTCACCCCCTGGTAGAGCGTGCAATCGTCGCCCACTTCCGCCGTCTCGCCGATCACCACCCCCATGCCGTGGTCTATGAAGACGCGCCGGCCCAGCGTCGCGCCGGGATGGATTTCGATGCCGGTGAGGCCACGCGAACATTGCGACACGAAGCGTCCGAGCCATTTCCAGTTGCGGTGCCACAACCAGTGGGCGAGCCAGTGCAGGAGCACGGCGTGAAATCCCGGGTAAAGGGAAATCACTTCCCAGCGGCTGCGCACCGCCGGATCGCGCTCGAACACGATCTCGATCTGCTCGCGAATTCGCTCCAGCATCAGGATTCCTTTCCAAACGGGCGCGATGAACCGTCATCGGCCGGGTACAAGGCTTTCAGGATACCACGCAGGATGCTCACTTCCTCGCGCTCCACGCGGGAGCGGGCAAACAGGCGGCGCAGCCGTGTCATGAGCCGCCCGGGGTTTTGCGGATCGAGAAAGCCGCTGCCCAGCAGCACCCGTTCCAGGTGCGCGTAAAACCCTTCCATCTCGTCATGGGTGGCCAGCGGATATTCGCGCCCCACGGCACCGCGGTCCTGCAGCAGGGCCTGGCGCAGTTCGTAGGCCGTCACCTGCACGGAAGCGGCGAGATTGAGGGAACTGAAGGCCGGGTCGGCCGGAATGTTGGCGAGCAGCTGGCAGGCGTCGAGCTGTGCATTGGACAGCCCCGACATTTCAGTGCCGAACACCAGGGCCACGTCGCCTTCATGCACTTCCTGCGACACCTGCTGTGCCGCCTCACGCAACGGCAGCATGGCATGGGACAGGTCGCGCCGGCGCGCCGTCAGGCCCACGGCCAGCGTGGTGCCGACCAGCGCTTCGGCCAGCGTGTCACAGCGCCGGGCAGCGGCCAGCACGTCATCGGCACCGGAGGCCATGGCCGTGGCCTGCTCGTCGGGAAATATCTTCGGGGCCACCAGCACAAGCTTTGACAGCCCCATGGTTTTCATGGCGCGCGCAGCTGCCCCGATGTTGCCCGGGTGGGTGGTTTCGCACAGCACGATGCGAATGCGGTCAAGCATGGCCAGGCAACGTTCAGGCGCGTGCCACCATGGGCAGCAGCTGGGCGAAGATCTTGGGATTGCCGGCCACCACGTGCCCGGTCTGGAGGAAACGGTCTTCGCCTTCGAGGTCGGACACCAGGCCACCGGCTTCCTGGATCAGCAGGGTGCCGGCCGCCATGTCCCAGGGCTTGAGTCCCAGTTCCCAGAAGCCGTCGTAGCGGCCGGCCGCCACATAGGCCAGGTCGAGCGCTGCCGAGCCGGGGCGGCGGATGCCTGCGCTTTTGCGCATCACTTCCGCGAACATGCGCAGGTAGCGTTCCTGGTGTTCCATGCTGCTGAAGGGAAAGCCCGAGCCGATGAGCGCGTCTTCCATGCGCGTCTGGCTGCTCACGCGCATGCGGCGCTCGTTGAAGAAAGCCCCGCTGCCGCGGCTTGCCGTGAACAGGTCGTTACGCACCGGATCGTAGATCACGGCCTGGGTGATCACGCCCTTGTGGGCCAGCGCGATGGAAGTGCAGTACATGGGAAAGCCGTGCAGGAAATTGGTGGTGCCATCGATGGGGTCGATGATCCACTGGAATTCCGATTCGCCCACGGCTCCGCCTTCCTCGCCCAGAAAGGCATGATCGGGATAGGCTTCGCGCAGCACGCCGATGATGGCGGTCTCCACCATGCGGTCCACTTCGGACACGAAGTCCGCAGGACCTTTCTTGGTGACGGTAAGCCGGTCCACATCGAGCGCCGCCCGGTTGATGATGCTGCCGGCACGGCGCGCCGCCTTGACGGCGATGTTGAGCTGGGGATGCATGAAAGGTGAATCCTTACTTGTGGGTGGGCATGGCGAACTGGGCGCCCGCTTCGATGCTGGCCGGCCAGCGCTGGGTCACGGCCTTCTGCCGGGTATAGAAACGCACGCCTTCAGGGCCGTGGGCGTGATGGTCGCCAAACAGGCTGCGCTTCCAGCCGCCGAAGCTGTGGAAGGCCATGGGCACGGGAATGGGCACGTTGACGCCCACCATGCCCACTTTCACGCGCGACACGTATTCGCGGGCCGTGCCGCCATCACGCGTGAAAATGGCCGTGCCGTTGCCGAACTCGTGCTCGTTGACAAGCGCCAGCGCGCTGGCAAAGTCGGGCACCCGCACCACGCACAGCACCGGCCCGAAAATCTCCTCGCGATAGATGCGCATGTCCGGGGTGACGTGGTCGAACAGCGTGCCACCCAGGAAGAATCCGTTTTCGAAGCCGGGCACGGCATAGCCGCGGCCATCCACGCGCAGCGTGGCGCCGGCTTTCACGCCCTCTTCAATGTAATCCGTGATCTTGTCGCGATGCGCCGCGGTCACCACCGGGCCCATTTCAGCGGCCAGGTCCATGCCTTCCGTCACCTTGAGCGCGCGCACGCGCGGTTCGAGCGCCTGCACCAGGCGCTCGGCCACGTCGCCCACCGCCACCGCCACCGAAATGGCCATGCAGCGTTCGCCGGCCGAACCATAAGCTGCCCCCATGAGGGCATCCACGGTCTGGTCGAGGTTGGCATCGGGCATCACCACCATGTGGTTCTTGGCGCCGCCCAGGGCCTGCACGCGCTTGCCCAGGGCCGCGCCGGTGCTGTAGATGTACTGCGCGATGGGGGTGGAGCCCACAAAGCTCACCGCCTCCACATCCGGATGGTGCAGCAGCGCATCCACCGCCGTCTTGTCGCCCTGCACCACGTTGAACACGCCGTCGGGCAGGCCGGCTTCCTTCAGCAGGCGCGCCATCAGCAGGCTGGGGGAAGGATCCCGTTCAGACGGCTTGAGGATGAAGGTGTTGCCGCAGGCAATGGCCATGGGCAGCATCCACAGGGGCACCATCACCGGAAAATTGAACGGGGTGATGCCCACGCACACCCCCATGGGCTGGCGCATGGTCCAGCCGTCCACGCCAGTGGCAATCTGTTCGGTGTATTCGCCCTTGAGCAGTTCGGGAATACCGCAGGCGTATTCCACCACCTCCAGGCCGCGAATCACTTCACCCCGCGCGTCGGTGAACACCTTGCCGTGTTCCGACGTGATGAGGGCGGCCAGCCCGTCATGGTGTTTTTCGATGAGTTCCTTGAACTTGAACAGGATGCGGGCACGGCGCAGGGGCGAGGTGCCGGCCCAGGCCGGGAAGGCCGCCTTGGCCGAAGCAACGGCTGCCGCCACTTCGCTCTCCGAGGCCAGGGCCACTCGCCCGGCAACCGCGCCGGTGGCGGGATTGAATACGTCGGAGGCACGGCCGCTGGTACCGGCCACAGGCTGACCGTCGATGAAATGTCCGATCGAAACAGGGGCTGAAGTCATGTTGAATTCTGCACAGGAACGGGAGAACCGGGTATTTTACAGGAGATTTCGGGAGACAGTCCTGAATTTCATTATTTTTATTCTTCGCACGGACGCCGATGATTGACGCCCCCCGCCTGCTGCTGTCGCATTTCCTCAAAGACCGCCTGCTCCACCTGCTGATCCTGGTTGGCGCGCTCCTGGCTTTTATCCATCCCGTGGCGCCGGCCCGGGCCTGGCAAAGCACCCACGGCCCCACCCTGCTCACCCTGTCGGGACTGCTGCTGCTCACCAAAGGCATTGAACGGAGCGGCGCCTTCGACCACCTGGGGCGGCACATCCTCAACCGCCTCACGCGCGAACGCCCGCTGGCCCTGTTCCTCACCAGCGCAGCTGCCCTCCTGTCCACCGTGCTCACCAACGACATCGCCCTGTTCGTGATGGTGCCGCTCACCCTGAGCCTGCGTAACCTGGCTGGGCTGCCCATCGCACGCCTGGTCATTTTCGAGGCGCTCGCCGTGAATGCCGGATCGCTGCTGACCCCCATCGGCAACCCCCAGAACATCCTGCTCTGGCAGCTTTCCCAGCGCTCCTTCCTGTCCTTCACCGTCATGATGGCGCCACTTGCCCTCGCCCTCACGGCCCTGCTGTTGGGGCTGGCGGCGGCGATTTTCCCCAACCGGACGATCCGCATCGCCCTGCCGGAAGCGCCCGCCGACTGGAACCGGCCGCTGTTCTGGACCTGCGCCCTGCTGTACGCCCTGTTCGTGGCGGCCGCCGAATGGGGTCATGCCGGCTGGGGACTGGTGCTGGTGCTGGCGGCCGTGGCCTGGATCCGGCCGCGACTGCTGGCCGAAGCCGACTGGAGCCTGATCGCGGTATTCGCGCTGATGTTCGTGGACATCCGGCTGCTCACCGATGCGGAAGTCCTGCGTCCGCTGCTGGAGATCCTGCCCGGCGCAAGCAACCTGGAGCGCTATCTGGCCGCAGTGGCCGCCTCCCAGGTCATCAGCAACGTCCCTGCAACCATTCTGCTCACCCCCTGGCTCCCTGCCGGTCCGCTGCTTGCGTATGCGGTGAACGTGGGCGGGTTCGGCACGGCCGTGGGCTCGCTGGCCAACCTGATTGCCTTGCGAATGACGAAAGATAGGCTAATTTGGCTGCATTTTCACTACTTTTCAATACCGTTTCTCGCAATAAGCCTCCTGTTGGGCTGGGGTCTGCTGCGGGCCGCCTGAAGGTTTCATCGCTTTTCCTGAGGCAAATTTGGCGATTTAACAATTTTTAACCCGCATAAAGCATATGAAAACTGTATGAAATCATGACAAACCGATATAATTTTCCTACACAAAAGCCGGTATTTATTGTCAAAAACCTGAATTGTTCAGAACTCGGGAGATCACATAATTTTTGTGAATCGTTGTCCCAATAGAACCCCATAGCTGTTGAATAAGACTCGAACCAAACCATCCAGCCGCGGGGCGCGACCACATCGGCAGACCACCTGTCCGGCGGAACTTTCGACCCGTTTTTCCGGCCCCGCCTCCCTCCCTCCCACAACCTGCACAGGCTCTGCCGTAACGGCAGCCCTGACTGCGCTGGGCTTGGTGGTCTTCACCTCGTCTGCCCTGGCGCTGCCGCAGGGAGGGCAAGTCGTGGCGGGCCAGGGCAGCCTGAGCCTGAAGCCTGGCACCCTCACGATCAACCAGGGATCGCAGAATCTCATCCTCAACTGGCAAAGCTTTAACATCGGCAGCAACGAAGCCGTCCGCTTCAACCAGCCCAGCGCCTCGGCCATCGCCCTCAACCGCATCATCGGCAACGACCCGTCGCAGATTTTTGGCCAGCTGTCCGCCAACGGCCAACTCTTTCTGGTCAACCCCAACGGCATTCTCTTTGCCCCCACAGCCCAGGTCAGCGTGGGTGGCCTGGTGGCCTCCACCCTGGATATCTCCAATGCCAACTTCCTGGCGGGAAAACGCACCTTCTCCGGCAACGGCAGTACCGGCGCCGTGCTCAACCAGGGGCGTCTGCAGGCCACGGATGCCGGCTACATCGCCCTCCTGGGCGGCCAGGTCTCCAACCAGGGCACCATCACCGCCCGCCTGGGCACGGTGGCATTGGCCGCCGGCAACCAGGTCACCCTCGACTTCGCCGGCAACCAGCTCACCCGCCTGCAG
The DNA here is from genome assembly GCA_028866015.1 of Betaproteobacteria bacterium. Taxonomy (GTDB): domain Bacteria; phylum Pseudomonadota; class Gammaproteobacteria; order Burkholderiales; family Ferrovaceae; genus JAKBAT01. The sequence goes on along the minus strand of JAGWIW010000009.1, from coordinate 38,427 downwards.
GTGGACCAAGGCGCCCTGAAAGCGCTGGCCCAGAATGGCCAGATCATCCAGGCTGATGGCGGCACCGTCATCATGACGGCCCAGGCCGTCAATGCCTTGCTTGATACCGTGGTCAACAACAGCGGCATCATCCAGGCACAAGGGGTATCCCAACACAACGGCCGCATCCTGCTCGACGGCGGCAGCAGCGGCGTGGTAACCAACAGTGGCACCCTCGACGCGAGCAATAAGGCCGGCACGGGGGGCAGCGCCTCCATCCTGGGCGACCAGGTGCAGCTCGCCGCCAGTGCCCTGGTGGATGCTTCCGGCGCCCAGGGCGGCGGCACCGTGCTGGTGGGCGGCAACGCCCACGGCGCCGGGCCCGAGCGCAATGCCACCCACACCACCGTAGCCGCCGGCGCCCAGCTCAAGGCCGATGCCACGCAAAGCGGCAACGGCGGCTCCGTGGTGGTTTGGGCCGACGGCAACACGGCCTTTAATGGCGCCGTGAGCGCCCGTGGCGGCGCCTTGTCCGGCAACGGCGGTTTTGTGGAAACCTCAGGCAAGTCCGGCCTTTCCGTGGGCACTTCAGCCTCCGTCGATACCCTGGCCTCCCAGGGCACTGCCGGCAACTGGCTGCTCGATCCCGCAACCATCACCGTGGGCAGCAGCGGCACCGGCACGCTGACCCAGGCGGCCACCCTCACCGACACCAGCAGCGCGCTGACCATCAATGCCAGCACCCTCAACGCGGCCACCTCCAACGTCATACTGGCCGCGTCCCAGTCCATCACCGTCAACAGCGCCATCAGCATGACGAAAAGCGGCGTGGGCATCACCTTCGAAGGGACAAATCCCACGCCCGCGAACGGACCCAGCAGCGGCACCACCCTCAACGCAAACATCACCACCAACAAGGGGGGGCTCACGTTCGATGGCAGCACGACCCTGGGTACGGGAATCACCCTCAACACCGGCTCCGGCAACATCGCCTTCAACGGCAGCGTGGACGGCAACGCCGCCCTCGCCATCTCCAGCACCGGTACCACCACCTTTGGCAATACCGTGGGGGCCAACACGGCCCTGGCCAGCCTGAGCGTGAGCGGCGGAACAGCCGTACTCAAGGGCAACGTCACCACCGCCGGCACCCAGTCCTATGGCGGTGCCGTGACCCTGGGCAACAGCACCACCCTCAACGCCGGCTCCGGCAACGTCACCTTCGGCAGCACCGTCAACGACGCCAACGCCGCCGGCACCGACAGCCTCACCGTCTCCACCAGCGGCACCGCCCAGTTCAACAGTACCGTGGGCGCCACCAAGGCATTGGCGAGCCTCGCCGTGAACGACTCCTCCGGATCCACGGTACTCAAGGGCAACGTCACCACCACCGGTGCCCAGTCCTACGGCGGCAATCTTGCCGTCAATGCCACCAGTACCCTCAAGACCACCAACAGCGACATCACCGTGACCGGCGCCACCACCCTGGGCGGCAGCACCAGCCTCAACACCGGCACTGGCAACGCCACTTTCAGCGGCAGCGTGGACGGCAACGCCGCCCTCACCGTCACCAGCACCGGTACTACCACTTTCGGCAGTAACGTGGGCAGTGGCACAGCCCTTTCAGGCCTCACCATATCAGGCTCCACGGGGACCACCGCGCTGGGAGGCAATATCTCAACCACCGGGGCCCAGTCCTACGGTGGCAGCCTCAGCATCAACGCGCCCAGCATCCTCAAGACCACCAACGGTGCCGTCACGGTGACTGGCGCCACCACCCTGGGTGGTGACACCACAGTCACCACGGGCTCTGGCGCTGTGACCTTTACAGGCACCGTGGACGGATCCATGGCCGGGGCGGACAACCTCACAGTCACCTCCAGCGGCAGTACCAAATTCGGCAGCACGGTGGGAGCCACCAACGTCCTGGCTTCCCTCGCTCTCAACGGCACAGGGGCCGACCAGCTGGGCGGCAACGTCACCACGACCGGCCTCCAGACCTATGGCGGCGCCCTGACACTCAACAACAACGTCACACTCAATGCCGGCAGCAGTGCGGTCACCTTCAACGGCACCGTGAGTGGCGCCAAGGCCCTGATTGTCAGCACCAGCGGCGCCACCACGTTTGGAAAAACGGTCTCCATTTCAAGCCTCGCCGTGAACGGTGGCGGGGCGACAACGGTCAACGGCAACGTCACCACCAGCGGCACCCAGTCTTACGGCGGCAGCCTCGACGTCAACGCAGCCAGCACCCTCAAGACCACCGCCAGTAACAGTGGCATCACCGTGACCGGCGCTACCACCTTGAGCGGCAACACCAGCCTCACTACCAGCTCCGGCAATGTCACCTTCAACGGCAGCGTAGACGGCAACGCCGCCCTCGCCATCACCAGCACCGGCACCACCTCCTTTGGCAGCACCGTGGGTGCCACCACAAACCTGGCAAGCCTCAGCGTTAGCGGCGGAACCACCGTACTCAACGGCAACGTCACCACTGGCGGCACGCAGTCCTACGGCGGCGCCGTGACCCTGGGCAGCAGCACCACCCTCAGCGCCGGCTCCGGCAACGTCACCTTCGGCAACACCGTCAACGACGCCAACGCCGCCGGCACCGACGGCCTCACCGTCACCACCAGCGGCATCACCAAATTCGGCAGCACCGTGGGCGCCGCCAAGGCGCTGGCCTCCCTCGTTCTCAACGGCACGGGGGCCGACCAGCTGGGCGGCAATGTCACCACGACCGGCCTCCAGTCCTACGGCGGCGCCATGACGCTCAATGGCAACGCCACGCTCAATGCCGGCAGCGGAGCAGTCACCTTCAACGGCACCGTGAATGGCGCCAAGACCCTGGCTATCACCACCAGCGGCACCACCACGTTTGGAAATACGGTCTCCATTTCAAGTCTCAACGTGAACGGTGGCGGAGCGACAACGATCAACGGCAACGTCACCACCAGCAGCACCCAGTCTTACGGCGGCAGTCTCGGCATCAACGCACCCAGCACCCTCAAGACCAGCAATGGCGCCGTCGCTGTGACCGGGCCCGTCGCTCTGGGTGGCGACACCACATTCAACACCGGCTCCGGCGCCGTCACCTTTACAGGCCCCGTGGACGGCAACGCCGCCCTCGCCATCACCAGCACCGGCACCACCACATTCGGCAGCACTGTGGGCCACAACACGGCCCTGGCCAGCCTGAGCGTGAGCGGCGGCACCACCGTACTCAAAGGCGACGTCACCACCGGCGGCACCCAGTCGTATGGCGGCAGCCTCAGCCTCAATGCGGCCAGCACGCTGACCACCACCAACAGCAGCTTCTCGGTTACCGGAGCGGCCACCCTGGGCGGCAACACCACCGTCAGCACCGGATCCGGTGCCGTCACGTTCAATGGCACCGTCAACGATGCCTCCGCCGGCACCGACAGCCTTACCGTCACCACCAGCGGCACCGCCCAGTTCAACAGCACCGTGGGCGCCACCAAGGCATTGGCCGGCCTCACCGTCAACTCCGGCAGCACCACATTGAAGGGCAACCTGTCGGTCAACGGCCCCATCGATTTTTCATCGGGAGTCACGCTGGGCAACAATGTCACGGTCACGGAAGGTACGGCATCCAGCGTCGTTTTTGGAGGGACCATCGACGACAGCGTTGCCGGTGCGCATACCCTCACCATCAGCACCCCGACCGGATCCCTCTCCCTGGGCGGAGCCATCGGCAGTTCCCTCGCGCTGGGCACCCTGACGATCACCACAGGAAACGCCGCCACCCTGGCGCTGCCGGACATCAGTGCCGGCAACCTGAACTTCACCGATACGGTGGCCGGCGGCAACCTGGGCCAGTCCGGCAGCCTGAACATCACCGGCACCGCCACCCTGACCAGCGGCAGCAATGACATCACCCTGAACAGCACCACCAATGCGCTGGCTGCTGTGCGCGTGGCCAGCGGCAAGAACGTCACCGTCGTCAACTCGGGCGCAACGAAAGTCACGGGGGTCAGCGCCACCGGCAACGTCCTGCTTGACACCCTGGCCGGCAATTTGACGGTGGCAGGAAACATCGGCACCACAGCGGCCACGGCTTCTGCCCTGACAGTTGAAGCCGGCAGTTCCTCGAACCGGGTGGCAACACCGGGCACCAGCGACACGGGCGGAAATGTCCTGATCAGCAGCGGAAGACTGACCGTCGGGTCGGGAGGAACCGGGGCAATTTACACCGGCAGCATTGCCAACAGCACCGGGGTGGCCAGTGCAGCCGGCACCGGTCACTCCCGCTACTGGAGCGACACCAACGGCAATACCGGCTACACAACGGCACTGGCCACAGGCATCGACGCCATTTATCGGGAGCAGCCGGTACTCACAGTCTCCGCCAGCGCTACGGGCAGCGGCCGCACCTACAATGCCACCACCACGGCCACCACACTCAGCACCACGGGGCAGGTCAACGGTGACACCGGTTCAGGCACAGGAACGATCAGCATCACTGGCGCCGGAACCACCCTGCACGACGCGGGAACCTACACCCTGAGCGTCACCAACGTGGGCACCGGAACCCCCCTGGGCGGACTCGGATACGCCGTGCAGGCAGGGGCCGACAGCACTTACGTGATCGCAGCCAAACCCTTGAGCTTCACAGGCGTCACGGCCCCGGCCAGCAAGGTCTACGACGGCACCACCGCCGCCTCGGTGAGTGGCACGGCCTCCCTGCTGGCCACCGAGAGGGCCGGTACTGGATCGGCAACAGACGGAAAGCCGTATGCGGGCGACACCCTCAACATTTCAGGTACAGCAACCGGCAACTACAACAGCAAGGACGTGGCCAGTGCCACCACCGTCACTTTCGGGGGGCTTTCCCTCTCCGGAGCCCAGGCTGGCAACTACACTTTGGGAGCTGCCTCGACCCATGCCACCATCACCCCGGCCACACTCACCGTGAACGGCACCACCGCCGCCAACAAGGTCTATGACGGCACCACAGCGGCCTCCCTCTCGAGCGGCAGCCTGGCGGGCATTATCGGCAGTGATGCCGTCACCCTCAACCAGTCCGGTACCTTCGCCAGCAAGAACGTGGGCAACGCCATCGCCGTCACCGCTGCCGACACCCTCACGGGCACCGACGCCGGCAACTACACCCTGACGCAGCCCACCGGACTCTCCGCCAACATCACGCCCAAACCGTTGAATGTGACTGGCCTCACCCTGCCTGCCAGCAAGGTCTATGACGGCACCACCGCCGCCTCGGTGAGTGGCACGGCCTCCCTGCTGGCCAGCGAAACAGCCGGCACCGGATCGGCAACGGACGGGCAGCCGTATGCGGGCGACACCCTCAACATTTCAGGTACAGCAACCGGCACCTACAACAGCAAGGACGCGGCCAGCGCCACCACAGTCGCTTTCGGGGGACTTACCCTCTCTGGAGCCCAGGCTGGTAACTACACCCTGACTTCCGCCACAGCCAGTGCCACCATCACACCAGCCACACTCACCGTGAACGGCACTACGGCCGCCAACAAGGTCTATGACGGCACCACAGCGGCCTCCCTCTCCGGCGGCAGCCTGGCGGGCATTATCGGCAGTGATGCCGTCACCCTCAACCAGTCCGGCACCTTCGCCAGCAAGAACGTGGGCAACGCCATCACCGTCACGGCAGCCGACACCCTCGCGGGCACCGACGCCGGCAACTACACCCTGACGCAGCCCATCGGACTCTCCGCCAACATCACGCCCAAGCCCATCACCGTCACCGCCACCGGCATCGACAAGACCTACGACGGCACCGCCGCCGCCTCTGTCACCCTGGGCAGCAGCGGCCTCGTGGGCAGCGACAGCGTCAGCTTCACCGACACCTCCGCCACCTTCTCCGACAAGAACGTGGGCAGCAACAAGACCGTCACCGTGCAGGGCATCGCCGCCAGCGGCTCCGATGCCACCAACTACAGCCTGGGCAACACGGCCGCCACCACCACGGCCAGCATCACGCCGGCCACACTCACCGTGAACGGCACCACCGTGGCGGGTAAGGTCTATGACGGCACCACAGCGGCCTCCCTCTCGAGCGGCAGCCTGGCGGGCATTATCGGCAGTGATGCCGTCACCCTCAACCAGACCGGCACCTTCGCCAGCAAGAACGTGGGCAATGCCATCGCCGTCACGGCAGCCGACACCCTCACGGGAACCGACGCCGGCAACTACACCCTCACGCAACCCACGGGACTCTCCGCCAGCATCACGCCCAAGCCCATCACCGTCACCGCCACCGGCATCGACAAGACTTACGACGGCACCACCGCCGCCTCCGTCACCCTGGGCAGCAGCGGCCTCGTGGGCAGCGACAGCGTCAGCTTCACCGACACCTCCGCCACCTTCTCCGACAAGAACGTGGGCACCAACAAGACCGTCACCGTGCAAGGCATCGCCGCCAGCGGCACCGACGCCGGCAACTACAGCCTGGGCAACACTTCTGCCACCACCACGGCCAGCATCATGGCATCCACACCATATGCTCTCACCACAGGCAGCGGCACCTCAGGGAACGGCAGGGCCTCAGCCTACATCAGTGCCCTGCCCAATTTCACGGTCAACAGCGTGCTGGGAAGTTCTTTGAGCTTCTCTGCCTCAGCCGTGCCTCAGCTGACACCAGCGGCATCTTCCGCTCCACCCACACCCCCGGTCACCAACCCTTCACCCTCCGCTGAAGCGCCGACTTCACCTGCAGTCGCCGTACAACCCACCAGCAGTGGAAGCACCATGAATCAGTCGGCCGACAGCAAGCCCCCCGCAACCGCCAGCATGATCGTGCTTCTGCCAAACCGTAATGGGCAGCCATTGCTGGCGGTCATCAACAATGGCGTCAATACTCCAGAAAACCAACCATAAGAGCCCAAGGGAGAAAGTGGTCTGGCAATAACATCCGTGGTGGCAAACCGACGCAGTTTTTCTCCCGCACCCGGACGCTTTCAATTCCGATTAATGCCAAAAGGTTTACAGTTGCACTGCAAATACTCACAACCCTGCAAGGACAAAAAAGGAATGGGGAATGCGTCCCGCATTTCATGGCTTTGGACAAAAGTGGGCGTTTTACGCGTCACTGCCACCTGCCTTCTTTTCGCGCTGATCTTCACCTCAGTCCCTGTTGTCCGCTCAGCCCACGCCGCCCCCATTCAACCTGATGCCGGCCAGATCCTGAAAACCATCCCGGCCCCGTTACCCGCTCCGCCCGCCTCCAGCGGAACGGATGTCTTGCCCAAGGCACCAGGCGAGCGCCCGCCGCTACGGGGCGACTCGAGCCTGCGCGTGCGGGTGAAACGGATCGTGGTGACCGGCAACAGCGCCTTCACGGCGCAGGAACTCCTGCCCCTGGTTGATGACGCCGTGGGCAAGACACTGACTTTCGACGAGCTGCAAGCCCTGGCAGCCCGCATCACCCAGTACTACCGCACCCGCGGCTACCTGCTCGCGCACGCCTACATTCCGGCCCAGGACGTCACCGAAGGCACGCTTGAAATTGCGGTGCTGGAAGGACGCTACGGCAAGGTTCGCCTCGACAACCGCTCAGGCCTCTCCGACACGGCGCTGAACTGGGCGCTGGCCCCCCTTGAAAGTGGCCAGGTGGTCCAGTCCGAATCTCTGGAGCGCCAACTGCTGCTGATGAGCGACTTGCCTGGGGCTGCCGTGACATCGACCCTGAAGCCGGGAGACAGCACCGGCACCTCCGACCTTGACGTACGGGTGACCAGCGCATCCGCGTTGTCCGGCTCCGTGGGCTTTGACAACTGGGGCAACCGCTATACTGGCAGCTCTCGCGGATTCGTGGCTGCCGACTGGGCAAACCCCCTGGGTCTGGGTGACCGGATTTCCCTGTACGGCATGGGGGCCGAACGGGACGGCACTGAATACGAACGTGTTGCCTACGATCTCCCCACCAACGGTGCGGGCACCCGCGTCGGCGCTGCTGTCGCCCACTTGCTCTACAGCCTTGGACTCGACTTTGCCGCGTTGCAGGCCCATGGCAGCGCCGACATCATGAGCCTGTACCTGAACCATCCCGTGGTACGCAGTTACACCACCAATGCCAATTTTCAGCTCAACTATGACCACAGGACCCTGCACGACTATGTGGACAGCTCTACCAGTCACGACAGCAAACACTTGGATGTCTTCAGCGCAGGGTTCGATGGTAACCGACTGAGTGCGCAAGGCGCCGGCAACTGGCGTATCGCCATAGCCGGAGGTCATGTGGGTCTGGACGACCTGACTGCCTCCCTTGACCAGGCGGGCTACCGCACCGCAGGCAATTACTACAAGACAACGGGTTCGGGCAGCGATCTGCTGCCCCTGACCGGGCGATGGTCCCTGTACGGCGCCCTGTCCGGCCAACTGGCCAGCAAGAATCTCGACATGTCTGAAAAATTCCCCATGGGCGGACCCAGCGGCGTACGGGCTTACCCTGTGGGCGAAGCCATGTCGGACGATGCCTGGATTGCCACTTTTGAGCTGCGCTACAGCATGACGGAACAACTCCAGCTGGATGCCTTTGCCGATGGAGGGGGGTCCCGGCTCAACCATACGCCGCTGCCCACCGATGCCAGGAATCAGCGCAGCCTTTCGGGGGTCGGCCTGGGCGCCACCTGGGTCAGCCACTCCCGCTTCAGCCTGCTCACCTACCTGGCCTGGCGCACGGGGGAAGCGCCCACTTCAGCCCCCGACCGGCACCCTACGGCCTGGATACAGGCGGCTCAGGGATTCTGACAGGGAGTGACTTTAGTGCCGGCGTCGGGGTCAAGCCGCCCACAGATGGAACGCCACCAGCGCGCGCCAGGGTGAAAACGCTGACAGCCACTCCCGTGCCTGCGCCGCGCTCACCGGCTCGGGCAGGCCCAGCACCCGCTGCAGCTGGCGACGCATGGCCAGGTCGCCATGCAGCGAGCCATCCAGCCAGCCAAATCCGCGCATGAGGGCGTAATCCACCGTCCAGGGGCCGATGCCGCGCCGGGACAGCAGCGCCGTACGGATTTCTTCAACGGGCAGCGTCTCGCTCCAGCGCTCCAGCGGAATTTCGCCGCTGCACGCGCTGCGGGCCAAGGCCAGCAGCGCCTCCGCCTTGCCCTGGGTAAAACCGGCCGCACGCAGATCGGCCGGCGCGAGCCGGGCCACGCCCTGCGCATCGGGATAGCACAGCAGGCCGCCGGAATGGGGTTTGCCGGCAGCGCGCACCAGCTTGCGCCGGGTGGCCACGGCGGCACGCACGCTGATCTGCTGGCTGATGATGGCCCAGCTCAGCGCTTCGAATGGGGTGGCCACCAGCGGCACGCGCAGCCCCCCATGGCGGGCGATCAGGGGCCCCAGCACCGGGTGCCGGCGATATTTTCTTTCGAAGGCCGCTATCGGCTGGGTGAGCCCCAGCATGCGCCGCACCAGCTGTTCAAAACGCGCCGGGTCGTCCTTCCGGCCCGGGCCATCCACGGCCAGTTCCGCCGTGGCGCGCCGGGATGCGAAGTGCACCGTGAGACAAGCCGGGGCACCGCGCCAGACCAGGCCTTTCTGCAGGATCGTACCGTCCACCCGCTCCGACACCCGCTCCGGATCGCGCTGGTGGAATTCGAGGGTATCCGCCACGCGGTAGTTGCGCGGCAGTGGCAGTTCGAGGGACTGGAGGGAAGCGCGGCGCGGCACGATCAGCGTGCGGGTCTTACAGGCCGTTGCCCAGCACGCCAAACTCCACCGGGGTTTTCACGTAGAACAGGTGCACCCCCTCCTCCTTGAGCCGGGCAAACAGGCGTTCGGCTTCTTCCTCGGTAACGGCCAGCATGACTTCCTGGGGCTGGTCCCCCAGCTCGAAGAAATGTGCCGAATGCAGGCGCCCATGGCGTCCGAATCCTTCGCTTGCGGCCTGCCGGGTGGCCCCGCGCAGGCCCAGCTCGCGTGCCGTGAGCATGAGCCACTCTGCCAAAGGCACATGCTTGTGCTGGCGGTCCTGCTCAGTGAAAAAGGTGATCTGGTAGCCTTTCATGGAAGCCTCCTCAAGCGGATTTCAGCAAGTGCCAGGTGGCCATGCCGGCCAGCGTCATGGCCAGCGAACCGGTGACGTGGGTGGCGATGCCCGTCATGGCCCAGGCAAGCCGCCCCTCCTGCAACAGCGTCACCACTTCCGCCGAAAACGTGGAAAAGGTGGTAAGCCCGCCGCAAAATCCGGTGATGATGAAAAGCCGCCACTCCGGCGAAAGGTTCGGTGTTTCGGCGAAAAAAGCAACGGCGAAACCGATGATGTAGCCGCCCGCCAGGTTCGCCACCAGCGTGCCCGGCGGCAGGCTGGGCAGCAGGGTGTTAAGCCTGGCACCCAGCTGCCAGCGCAACAGGGCGCCCAGGGCAGCGCCGATTGAAATTGCAAGTATGGGTTTCCACATGGTCCTGTCCGGTTGGGGTTGATCATTGGACAGGCAGCACCCACGCGACCCGTCCGGGTTCTGGCGTAGGCATCATCGGCCCCGGGCGGGGCGGTTTTGAACCGGGTGGCTCAGGGAGGCATGCCATCTCCCGTGGCGCGATTATTGCATAAATTGCCCGGCCCGTGGACCACCCAAACCGGCTATCATCTGGCAGTTGATGATGGCGAGAAAACCCCGAGCTCAAACAGCCTCCATGCAGAATCTCAAACTGTGCGAACTGATCGGCGCCTTGAGCCACGCGCTGGACATGACCGAAGGACAGCCCAAAGGCCATTGCCTGCGCTGCGCCTGGATCGGCATGGCGGTGGCCCGCGTACTGGGCCTCGACAGCCAGTCCTGCTGGGAGCTCTACTACACCCTGCTGCTCAAGGACCTGGGCTGCAGCAGCAACGCGGCGCGCATCTGCGAGCTCTACCTCACCGACGACCTGAGCTTCAAGCGCGACTTCAAGCTGGTGGGCAGTTCCCTGCCGCAGGTGGTGCGCTTCGTGCTCACCCACACCGGCCTCAAGGCCGGCCTGGCAGACCGCTTTCGCACCACCCTGGAAATTTTCCAGCGCGGCGAACAGATTGCTCACGACCTGATACAGACACGCTGCCAGCGCGGCGCCGACATTGCCCGCCAACTGCGCTTTCCGGAAGCAGTGGCCGCCGGCATTCACGCCCTGGACGAACACTGGGACGGCAGCGGCAAACCCGATGGCCTGGCGGGCGACACCATTCCCCTCTACGGCCGGGTGGCGCTACTGGCACAGGTGGTGGACGTGTTTCACACGGCGGGAGGTCCAGCGGCTGCGCTGGAGGAAGTCCGGTTGCGTCGCGGCCAATGGTTTGACCCGGCACTGGTGGACGCCTTCCTGCAAGCCGCCACGCCGGACTTCTGGGAGCAGCTTGCTTCCGCCGACCTTCCTGAAAAAGTCCACGCCCTGGAGCCTGCCCAGCATTCGGTGCCGCTCGACGACGACTACATGGACGAAATCGCCGAGGCCTTCGGCCAGATCATCGACGCCAAAAGCCCCTACACCGCCGGCCACAGCGCGCGCGTGGCGCTCTACACCGACCTCGTCTCCGAAACGCTCGGCATCGACCCCGAACGGCGACGCTGGCTGCGGCGCGGTGCGCTGCTGCACGACATGGGCAAGCTGGGCGTGAGCAATTCGGTGCTGGACAAGCCGGACCGGCTTGATGCCGACGAGTGGGAGGCTGTGCGCATGCACGCGGCATTCACCGAATCCATCCTGAGCGAAATCGCGCCCTTTGCCGAACTGGCGCGCATTGCCGGTGCCCACCATGAAAAGCTGGACGGCACGGGTTACCCGCGCGGCCTGTTGGCCGACGACATCACGCTTGAAACCCGCATCATCACCACCGCCGACATTTTCGATGCATTGTCTGCCGAGCGTCCCTACCGTGCCGCCATTCCCGTGGACCGCACCCTGGACATGATGCAGAAAATCGTCGGCAGCGCGCTCGACCCGCGCTGCATGGACGCCCTGCGCACGGCCGTGCAGGCGGTGGAACGCGAGTACGCCACGGCCCACCCCACCCTTGCGCCCGGCGACACCCCATGACGAGCCCCATGGACAGAGAACAACCCAACCCTGCCACGCCTGCTGCTGAATCCCTCAAGGGGCATACCCCCATGATGCAGCAATATCTGGCACTCAAGGCCGAGCACCCCGGCCACCTGCTGTTCTATCGCATGGGAGATTTCTACGAGCTGTTCCATGAAGACGCCGTGAAGGCGGCCGGTCTGCTTGACATCACCCTCACCCAGCGCGGGCAGTCAGCCGGGCAGCCCATTCCCATGGCCGGTGTGCCGCACCATGCGGCTGAACAGTACCTGGCTCGCCTGGTGCGCCTGGGTGAATCGGTCGCCATCTGCGAACAGGTGGGCGACCCCAACAGCAAGGGGCCGGTGGAACGGCAGGTGGTGCGCATCGTGACGCCGGGCACGCTCACCGACGCCGCACTCATGGAAGAATCGCGCGACACGCTGCTGGCCGCACTCGTGCCTGCGGGGCCCGTGATGGGCATTGCCACCCTCAATCTCAGCAGCGGCCGGATGACCCTGGCCGAAATCCCGGGCGCCGAACTGGACGCCGAACTGGAGCGCATCCATCCTGCGGAAATCCTGCTGCCCGAATCCTTTGCCGCACCGGCCGCACTGGAGCGACTGCCGCTGCAGCGGCTCGCACCCTGGCAGTTCGATGCCGACAAATCGCGCGCGCTGCTGTGCGAGCAGTTTGCCGTACATGACCTTACCGGACTGGGCTGCGCCGACCTGCCTGCGGGCATCGCCGCAGCCGGCGCCCTGCTGCGCTACGCGCGCCACACCCAGCGCAGCAGCCTGCCGCACATCCAGTCACTGCAGGTGGTGCGACAGGACGAATGGGTACGCATGGACAGCGCCACGCGGCGCAACCTGGAAATTTCCGAAACCTTGCGGGGTGAACGCGCGCCTACCCTGCTGTCCGTGCTCGACACCTGCACCAACCCCATGGGTCGGCGCCTGCTGCACCGCTGGCTGCACCACCCCGTGCGCGACCGCCAGGTGCTGGAAGGCCGCATCGGCGCCATCGGCGCCCTGGTGGGAGACGGACTGGCCACCCGCGCCGCCGCGCTGCAGGCCCTGTTGCGCCGCAGCGGCGACATGGAACGCATCGTCGGCCGCATCGCCCTGCGCACGGCCCGGCCGCGCGATCTGGCGGCCCTGCGCGCCACCCTCGCCGCACTGCCGGAATGCGCAGCGCAACTGAGCGAGCTGCCCGCCGCGCGACTGACCGCCTTGGCCCGGACCCTGACCGACACCCCGCCCGATATCCACCAGCTGCTGCAACAGGCCATCGCCGCGGAGCCCGCAGCCCAGGTGCGCGACGGCGGTGTGATTGCCGCCGGCTACGACGGCGAACTGGACGAACTGCGAAGCCTGCAAGACCACTGCGGCGGTTTCCTGCTCGAGCTTGAACAGCGTGAACGGGCCCGCACCGGCATCCCCACGCTCAAGGTGGAATACAACCGGGTGCACGGCTTCTACATTGAAGTGAGCCACGCCCAGTCGGGACGCGTGCCGGACGACTACCGCCGGCGCCAGACGCTCAAGAATGCCGAACGCTACATCACGCCGGAACTGAAAGCATTCGAGGAAAAGGCGCTGTCCGCCAACGACCGCGCCCTGATGCGGGAAAAACTGCTGTACGAGCAGGTGCTCGACGCGCTGGGAGGGTATCTGGCGCCGCTCCAGGCGGCAGCGGCTGCACTTGCGGAAACCGACGTGCTGGCCTGCCTGGCCGAACGTGCCGTGGCCCTGGACCTGTCACCGCCCGAGTTTGGCGATGAGCCGCGCCTGTCCATCAGCGGCGGGCGCCATCTGGTGGTGGAGCAGCAGGTGTCGCAATTCATTCCCAACGACACCGAACTGCATCCGGAACGTCGCCTGCTGCTCATCACGGGCCCCAACATGGGCGGCAAATCCACTTACATGCGGCAGACGGCGCTCATCGTCCTGCTCGCCCATGCCGGATCCTTCGTGCCGGCACGGCGCGCCGTGCTGGGGCCGATCGACCAGATCTTCACACGCATCGGCGCCGGCGATGACCTCGCCTCAGGGCGTTCCACTTTTCTGGTGGAGATGTCCGAAGCCGCCCACATCCTCAACACCGCGAGCGAACAGAGCCTGGTGCTGGTGGACGAGATCGGCCGCGGCACCTCCACCTTCGACGGACTGGCGCTGGCCTATGCCATCGCCCGCCATCTTGTGGAAAAAAACCGCAGCCACACGCTGTTTGCCACCCACTATTTCGAGCTGACCCAGCTCGCCCTGGACCTGCCGGGCGTGGTCAACGTCCATCTCGACGCCGTGGAACACCAGGATCGCATTGTTTTCCTGCATGCCCTGGAAGAGGGGCCGGCCAGCCAGAGTTACGGCCTGCAGGTGGCGGCCCTGGCGGGCGTGCCGCGCAGCGTGGTGCGCGAGGCGCGGCGCTACCTTGCCCAGCTTGAAGCCCACGCTGCAGCCCAGCGGCCACAGGCCGACCTCTTTGCGCCGCCGCCCGCACCCCAGACCCCCGAACCTTCAGCCCCGCATCCGGTACTGGAAGCCTTGCGGGACCTCGACCCCGATGCCCTGACCCCGCGCGACGCCCTGCAGCGACTCTACGAACTGGTGCGGCAAGCGCGGCAGGATTGACCCACGTCAACCACCCGAAACCGTTTGTCACAATTTCGCGCAGTACCTGAACCATAATGCAGCAGGGTCGTGGCACAACTCTCATGTTTTTGCTGCAAATGCCGATAGACATTATATAAAACCACTAAATGCCGTGACGGCCAGCAGCTGTCCCGCTTACTTTTGAGGAGCCATTATGAAAAAGTTCTTGTTGTCCGCAGTAGTCGCAACATCGCTTGTGACCCTGCCTGCCATGGCAGGAAACTACGCCACCCCCAAGGAAGCCGAAGCCATAGTGGCCAAGGTCGTCGAGGCCCTGCATACCAACCGCGACCAGACACTGAAGGAAATCACGGCCAAGGACAAAAAATGGGTGAGCCGTGACCTGTATCCGGTGGTCTATGACATGAACGGCAAATGCCTGGCTCACGGCAAAAACCCGAAAACCGTGGGCAAGGACCTGATCGACATGGCCGATGCCAATGGCAAGGAATTCGTGAAGGAACGTGTCGACCTGGCCAAGAGCAAAGGCAAGTTCTGGCAGGACTACATGTTCTCCGATCCCGTGTCGAAAAAAGTCCTTCCCAAATCTACGTATTGCGAAAAAGCCGGCAACGACATCGTGTGCGCGGGCATTTACAAGCGCTGAACTGAGCCAACCCGTTCGTTCTGGTTGAAACCCGGTCTCGAGAGCCCATCGTGAACATCAAGAAAAAAATCCTGTTGCCCCCCCTGCTGAGCGTGATCCTCATGCTGGTGCTGGGACTTGTTAGCTTCATGGGGATGCGTTCACTGCAAAACGCGCTCGAGACCATCACTTCCAGAAGCATGCAACACGTGCTCCTGCTCAACGAAAGCCGCGATGACCTACTGGAAGCCAATATCGGCGCCTACCGCCTGTTTTCCACCATCGGCAGTTTTGATGCCGCGCGCATCCAGGCAGAAACAGCAAAAATCGTCGGGCATGCCGACGACGCCATCAAAGTCCTGAAAAGCCTGTCTGGCCGCAGCGATCTGGGCGAGGAAGAGCGCAAAACCCTCACGGCCCTCGCACCCCTGTTGGCCAAGTACCGCAAAAGCGTGGCCCAGTCCATCGACATGGCGCAATCCGATCTGGCCAGCGGCACCGGCATGATGCAGGCAGCCGACAAGCGCTTCCAGGAAGCAGCTTCCCAGATGGACACGCTGCTTGCGAGCCTCAAGCAGAAAGGCCAGGAAGCCGTCGAATCCGCCCACAACAGCGCCCACCGTTCCCTGACCCTTTCCATGGTAATTTTCGTGGCGGCCGTGGTGGCCACGCTGGCCGTGGCGCTGGTGCTGTCCAACCGCATCGTGGCGCCCCTGCTGGCCGCCATCCGCACCGCCACCGCCATTGCCTCAGGCAATCTCACCAACGCAGTGCCCAAGGGCGGAAAGGATGAAACGGGTGACCTGCTGCGCGCCCTCGCGGCCATGCAGGAAAACCTGCGTAGCCTGATCGAAACCATTGCCGATAACGCCCGGCACGCCCTTTCCACCAGCAAGTCCATGTCCCGGACCCTGGCAGACATCAATCAAGCGGTGGAAGGCCAGAACGACGCCACCAGCACGGTGGCCGCCGCCATCGAGCAGATGAGCGTGAGCATCGGCAACATCCACGACAACGCCACCCAGGCCTTGCACGCCAACCGTGACTCCTCCGGCGCCGCCAAGGAAGGCGGCGAAGTCATTCAGATCGCCTTCGACGAAATGAACCGCATGTCGGGTACCATCCGCGAAGCCGCCACAGTGGTGGAACAGGTGGGCAAGCAGTCCAACGACATTTCCGCCATCGTGCAGGTGATCCGCGAAGTGGCGGACCAGACGAACCTGCTTGCACTCAACGCCGCCATCGAGGCGGCCCGTGCCGGCGAACAGGGGCGGGGTTTTGCCGTGGTGGCGGACGAAGTGCGCAAGCTCGCCGAAAAAACCACCACTTCAGCCCAGGAAATCGCCGACATGATCGTGGCCATCCAGCAAAGCGCCAACCGCGCCGTGTCGGACATCCGCCACGTGGTGGAACAGGTGTCCACCACGGCCGCCTATGCTGACAAGGCGCGCCAGTCCATTGACCAGATCCGAACCAGCGCCGGTCAGAGCGAAGGGTTTGCAGGCGAAATCACGAACGCCCTGGGTGAACAAAACAAGGCAAGCGAACTGATAGCCCAGAAAGTGGAAGGCATCACCCAGACCAGCGAAATCAACGCCAAAGGCGTGGCCCAGGTGAACCAGTCAATGCACGAGCTGGCGGAGCGTTCCCGCCAGCTCGAAGAAGCGGTGACCCGCTTTACCGTTTAGTGATGGTGACCGTGGTCGCCGTGCACGTGCCCGTGTTGCAGCTCGTCCGCGGTGGCCGGGCGAACGCCCAGCACGGAGCAGGCAAACACCAGACGCTTGCCCACCAGCGGATGGTTGCCATCCACCACCACGTTCTCGTCCGTCACTTCCGTCACGGTATAGAGCACCGTCTCATCCTGTGAAGCCCCTTCGGGCTGCCCTTCAAACTGCATGCCCACCTTGACCTGGGCCGGAAACAGATGGCGTGGCTCCACGCGCATCAGGCTCGCGTCGTATTCACCGAACGCGTCTTCCGGTTCCATGGTGACCGTGCAGCTGTATCCTTCAGGCTGTCCTTCCAGCGCTTCTTCCACCATCGGGAAAATCCCGTCATACCCGCCATGCAGGTAGCTGATGGCCGGGTCGCTCTCTTCCAGAAGCTTGCCTTCGCCATCCGTGAGCCGGTAGCTCAAGGTAACCACTGAGTTTTTTCCGATGACCATCATTACATCTCCTTCACCAATTTCAACACTTCGACCACATGGTCACGGCTGTTTTGCACTGGCACGACATGCCGCACCACACCGTCGCGATCAATGACATAGGTCACCCGATCCACACAGGTGCGCACATGCCCACCCATTTCCTTTTCATGAAGCACGCCGTATCGGCGGCACACTTCCCCTTCCACATCAGAGAGCAGGCGCGAGTTGAGGCCATGGGCTTCGCAAAAATCCGCATGGCAGAGAATGTCATCCTGCGACACACCCATCACCACGGCACCGTGATGGAGAAACTCGTCTTCACGATCGCTGAAGTTGATGGCTTCATCCCGGCACTGGGGCATGCTGTCCTTCGGGTAGAAAAACAGCACCACCTTGTTCTTGCCCTTGAATCTGGACAGACTCACCATCTCCATTCCGGAATCCGGCAGTTCAAAAGCTGGCGCCCGTTGTCCCACTTTCAGCATGACTGTTCTCCAACGCTCTGGCGCAAATTCTATCCCATCCCTGCAGAATGTGTTGTGAACGACAAGCTGCATGGCATTGCGCACCTGGATTACAATTAACTTTTTCAGCGATCCCGCCATGCATTCCACCCTGCTGGGTGGCCTGAGTCCCAGGTCATTCCTTGAACGCCACTGGCACAAGCAACCGCTCCTGATCCGCGGCGCCATCCCTGACTTCCTGGGCTTTCTCACGGCGCGCGAAATCCAGCGCCTGGCCACCCATCCCGATGTGCAGGCCCGCCTTGTGGTGCGTGAAGGGCGGCACTGGCAGCTGCATCATGGCCCGTTCCGTCCTGTGGATTTCAAGGGGCTGCCGGCGCGCAACTGGACCCTGCTGGTGCAGGAACTCAATCACTGGATCCCCGAAGGGGCCGACCTGCTCGACCAGTTCAACTTCATCCCGCATGCACGCCTGGACGACCTCATGGTCAGCTACGCAGCCCCCGGCGGCGGTGTCGGCCCCCATTTCGACTCCTACGACGTGTTCCTGCTGCAGGGCTTTGGTGTGCGCCGCTGGTCCATTGCCGAAACGGATGACCTGGAACTGCTGCCCGACAGCGACCTCAAGCTGCTGCGGCGTTTCAAACCGCAGGCGCAATGGGACCTGGACGCGGGCGACATGCTCTACCTGCCCCCGCAGTGCGCCCACGACGGCGTGGCCGTTTCGGAATGCTTCACTTACTCCATCGGCTTTCGCGCCCCCACCTACCAGGAATGGGTGGATGCTTTCCTGGACCACCTGCGCGATCATCTCCAGGTGCCCGGCCGTTATGCCGATCCGGACCTGGCCCTGCAGCGGCATCCCTCGGAACTGCCGGCGGCACTGCTGCAGCGCGTGGGCCAGGCGCTGCAGGCCATCCGCTGGAGCGAGGCCGACGTGCTGTCCTGCGTGGGACGCTACCTGAGCGAACCCAAACCCCACCTGTTTTTCGACGCGCCGGCACAGCCGCTGACGCACGCGCGCTTCCTCAGACAGGTGGCGCGCCAGGGCCTGCGGCTGGACCCCAAAAGCAGGCTGCTGTACCGTGGACGCTGGGTGTTTTTCAATGGCGAAGCGCGGGCCTTTCCGGCGCCCATCGTGCGCCTGTTCGCCGCCTTGGGCGACCATCGTCAACTGCCTCCCGCCGCCCTTCCGCCAGCGGCGGCAGAATGGCTGTACGAAGCCTATTGTGCGGGCTGGATCCACTGAAAACCGGGGCCTGCCGCAGATCAAGACCCCCTCTAAATACCTCTTGCTGCAACGCAAGAATGTGGTGTAACCTTTTGAAATCTGGTGAGCCCACCGGGGGCAATCCAGGTTTTGCCCATAAACTTTCTATCGATAGGAATTCAAATGAAACTGAATCTTTTGATCGCTGCCCTGTTCGCAGTTGCCGTGGCTGCCTGCAGCAAGCCGGAAGCTCCCAAGACCGATGCGCCTAAGCCTGCCGCCGCTCCTGCCGCCCCTGCTGCTCCCGCCGCCGCTCCTGCCGCGCCTGCTGCAGAAAAGAAAGCCGAAGAGAAGAAATAATTCGGCGCAGCACAAGCTGCATATTGAAAAGCCGACCTTGTGGTCGGCTTTTTTATTTTTCACCTGCAGCAGTCGCTTCAGGCCTGCAGGGCCTGCCATCCCAGCCCTTCGTGCTGATCTGCCACCGCCACCGCTTCCGGCGCCCATCCCAACACGGTAGATAACGCCGTGCGCGCAAGCTGCGTCGTATTGTTCTTCTGGCTCACGTGGGCAGCCACCACACATTGCAGGCGCCCGTGCTCGAGCCGGGACAGCAAGGCAGCCGCTTCGCCGTTGCTGAGGTGGCCGAAGCGCCCCCGTACCCGCGCCTTGAGCTGGGGCGGGTACGGCCCCTGCGCCAGCATGTCAGGATCGTAATTGGCCTCCAGGAACAGGGCATCGCAGGCACGCAGCATCTGTTCGATGTGCGGCGTGGCGCAGCCGGTATCCGTAAGCACGCCCAGGCGCAGCCGGCCGTTTCCCAGCACGTACTGCAAGGGCTCGCGCGCATCGTGCGGCACTGCGAACGGTTCAATGGTGAGGCTGCCCAGCGTGAAAGGGTGCGCATCGGAAACAGGATGCAATTGCGTTGCGTCAAGCGCCTCGCGCAACAGGCTCAGGGTACCGAAACTGCCGAAGACGGGCAGCCCGAAACGCCGGGCCAGCGATGCCACGCCGGAGAGGTGGTCGGAATGTTCGTGGGTGGCCAGAATGGCGCTCAGGTCCTGCGCCGCCAGGCCCAGCCGCGCCAGGCGGCGTTCGGTTTCACCCAGGGAAAACCCGCAGTCCAGAAGGACCCGGGTTCCCTCCCACTCCACCAGCAGGCCATTGCCTTCACTGCCACTGCCCAAGGAGGCAAAGCGCATGGGAGGGCCGCCTGCCGTCAGAGCTGCTCGTAAATCAGGTTGAGAATGCGCTGCGTGGTTTCGGGGTTGACCCGGTTTTCAGCCTTGTCCCGCACGTCCACTTTCGTCCCGCGTCCGCTGATGGTGGTGAGCGTGATGCGGTAGGTCTGGGTATCCTTGGACTTGTCGTCGGATTTCCAGAACATGACGCTCGACCAGAAGCTCTCTTTCCTGCGGTATTTCTTGGACAGATCCGAGTCGGTGAAGCGAACGTAGTAAACCCCGGCTGCACGGTCGCGGTCTTCCACCGTGAACCCGCTGCGGTCGAGCGCGAGCCCGACGCGGCGCCAGGCCCGGTCGAACGGCTCGTTGATGGAGATCAGCGTATCGCCGTTCTCATGAACGATTTTCGCCACCTTGCTTTCCAGGATCGCGTCCGGCTTCTTGTCTTCCGCCACCATGGCTTTGGCTTGCGGCGCCGGCGTGCCCAGATCGAGGGCCAGCTTCTTCAGGTACTCGTCTTCAAGCTCGATGTTGCGCGGCATTTCCTGCCAGGAGCTGCCGTTGTAGCCCTGGCCGGTGTCCATGACCTCTTCCATCCCCTTGTGGGTGACGTAGATTTCCGTGGTCCCGGGCACGCTGCCGTGCTCCAGGCGCGTGCGGTACTTGTCGCGCACGGGGCTCGAAAAGAGGTTGGTCACCACGCTGCTGATCATGCGCTTGAAAAAGTCCTGGGGCACAGCCGAACGGTTTTCGGACCAGTCGGTTTCCATGATGCCCAGCTTGGGATCGTCCATCGTCAGGGTGAAGCCGTTGCTCGTCCAGAACTTCTTGAGCACGGGCCACAATTGGTCGGGCGTGGCCTTCACCACCAGCCAGCGCTCGGCGCCGTCGCGCTGCAGGCTCACACCGTTGGCCAGCTGCGGCAGCACGCCCGAACCGGTAGCGGGAGCAACCGCCGGCTGACCTTCGCGGTTTTTGGAATATTGCGAATAGGTAGTGCCTCGGCCCCTGTCGGCACCAGGAACCGCATAGCGGTCGTCGGTCTGGATGGGCGTGAGATCGGGCGGTACTTCCAGTGGCTGCGAAGAGTCGGCCTGTGTTTTGTAGTCGACTTTTTTCGACTCGAAAATGTGGGTCGGCATCGTGCAGCCGGCCAGCAGGCTCAGCGTAACCACTCCCAGACCAAGCCCTGCGGCCCAGCGTCGTTGAATGCTCATCCCGTTCCTCGTGATTGCGTTAGATGAGGCCCGCATCGCCCAGGGCGCGGCGGACCGTGTCGTGATACTGGGGAGACAGCGGCGTAAGCGGCAGCCGCAAGCCCGGGCCAATGCGACCCATTTCTGCCAGGGCCCATTTCACCGGAATGGGGTTGGCCTCGATGAACAGGTCGCGGTGCAGCGCAAGCAGCGGATCGTTGATGCGGCGCACGGCGGCAGCATCGCCCGCCTGGGCCGCACGGCACAGCTCCGCCATGGCGGCTGGCGCCACGTTGGCCGTCACCGACACCACGCCATGGCCGCCCATCAGCATGAAGGCAGCGGCCGTGCCGTCGTCGCCGGTATAGCAGGCAAACCCGGCGGGAGCCCGGCGGAACAGGTCAGATGCACGGTAGAGATCGGCCGTGGCGTCCTTGATGCCGACGATGTTGGGGATCTGGGCCAGGCGCAGCGCCGTGTCATTGGCCAGGTCCGCCACCGTGCGTCCCGGCACGTTGTACAGGATCATGGGCAGGTCCACCGCCTCGGCGATGGCCTTGAAATGCCGGTAAAGACCTTCCTGGGTGGGCTTGTTGTAATAGGGCACCACCGACAGGCTGTAATCCGCACCCACCCGGCGCGCGTACTCCGCCAGATCGATGGCTTCCCGGGTGGAATTGGCGCCAGTGCCGGCGATCACCGGCACGCGGCCAGCCGCATACTCCACCGCCGCCTTGATGAGCGCCTGGTGCTCTTCCACGTCCACCGTGGGCGACTCGCCCGTGGTGCCGACGATGGCAATGGCCGCCGTGCCGGAAGCCACGTGCCAGTCCACCAGCGCCTTCAGGCGTGGAAAATCCAAACTGCCGTCTTCCTGCATGGGGGTCACGATCGCAACCAGGCTGCCTTGCAACATGTCCGAATTCCTGCACATAAAGTGCCCAATTCTACTACAAATTTTTGCATTACCCGCGCAAGCGGCCTTGCCGATCGGGGATAATGAACCCATGAAAATCCTGCTGACCGGTGCCCAGGGCCAGGTGGGCTCTGCCCTGCTGCCCCTGCTTGAGCCCCTGGGTCCGGTGACGGCCCTGGGGCGCGATGCCCTCGACCTTGCGGACAGTGAAGCGATCCGCGCCACCGTGCGCGCCCACCGCCCGCAAGTGATCATCAACGCCGCCGCCTACACGGCGGTGGACCGGGCGGAAAGCGAGCCCGACCTGGCGCGCGCCGTCAATGGCATGGCTCCCGGCGTGCTGGCGGAGGCCGCAGGCCGCCTCGACGGTGCCCTCATCCACTACTCCACCGACTACGTATTCGACGGCAGTGCGTCGCACCCCTACCGGGAAGACGACCCCCCCCATCCCCTGGGCGTGTATGGGCACAGCAAATGGCTGGGGGAGCAGGCCGTGCTGGCCAGCGGCACGCCGGCCCTGATTTTCCGCACCAGCTGGGTGTACAGCCTGCACGGCGCCAATTTCCTCAAGACCATGCTGCGCCTGGGCTGCGAACGCGACCACCTGCGCGTGGTGCATGACCAGTGGGGAGCCCCCACCTGGGCTGGCGCCATTGCCCAGGCCACCGTGGCCATCCTGCGCCAGGCCGAAGCCTCGGGCGACGTCACGGGGTTCATCCGGCAGCACCGTGGGGTGTACCACATGACCAACGGCGGCGCGACCACCTGGTGCGATTTCGCACGCGCCATCTTCGCCCTGCGCCCCGAATGCACGGCACGGGTGGAGCCCATCCCGGCCAGCGAATACCCAAGCCCGGTGCGGCGCCCGGTCAACAGCCGCCTCGACAACGCCAAGCTTGCCCGCCATTTCCAATACGCGCTGCCTTCCTGGCAGGAGGCGCTGGCCCAGTGCCTGGCGGGGCTTCCTCCCGCATCCCAACCCTGAAGCCGATCCCATGAACGTCATCACCACCGCCATTCCCGAAGTGCTCATTCTCGAACCCCGCGTGTTCGGGGATGCGCGCGGATTCTTCTTCGAAAGCTACAACGAGCGCGTGTTCCGCGAAGCCACCGGCCTTTCCCTGCCGTTCGTGCAGGACAACCATTCGCGCTCGGTGCGCGGCGTGCTGCGCGGACTGCACTACCAGATCGTCCAGCCCCAGGGAAAACTGGTGCGCGTGGTGGCCGGGGAAGTGTTCGACGTGGCCGTGGACCTGCGCCGCAACGCCCCCACCTTCGGCCACAAGGTGGAAGTGCGGCTGTCCGCGGAAAACAAGCGCATGCTCTGGATTCCCCCCGGTTTCGCGCACGGCTTCCTCACGCTCTCGGAACACGCCGAGTTTCTCTACAAGACCACCGACTACTGGGCGGCTGCGCACGAACGCAGCATCCTGTGGAACGACCCCACGCTCGCCATCGACTGGCCCCTGCAGGAAGCCGGCATCGACGCGCCCACCCTGTCGCCCAAGGATGCGGCCGGAGCCCCGTTTGCCTCAGCCGAGGTCTATTCCTGAGCCCGGACTGGATTGCAGGGCGCTATGCCCTGCTCGACAGCGCGCCTGACGGCGATTCGATCCGCTTCCTGCCTGACCATCCCGACCGGGTAGCCCGCCGTTGGCCGGGACTGCGCCGTCATCCGGACGGGGGACTCACGGTGCGCCTGGATGGGGTCGACGCCCCCGAAACCCACTACCTTGCCAGCGGCGGACTGGGCGTGCTGCATCAGCCCTCGCCCTGGCCCGACCGGGCAGCCGCCGCGCTGCTGGAATTCCTGGGCTTCCAGCAGGTGGGGCGCCACAGCGACGGACGCGTGGTGGCGGCAGTGCCTGCTGCCGTGGCCGGCGCCATCGCCTTGCGCCGCGTGGATAAATACGGGCGTGCTGTGGCGTTTGCCTTCCGCGGGCGCTTCCGCTCCGGCAGCAGTCACCGTTTCGCGCTCACGCCGGCGGTATTACGCAGCAGCGCCAACTGGCATCTGCTGGAGCGGGGACTGGCCTATCCCGTGTTCTACCAGGACATGCCCCAGCCGTTGCTGGATCTGATGGCCCAGGCCGGATGCACAGCGCGTGCTGCCGGCCTCGGCCTGTGGCCGCATGATCGCAGCCACGGCGGCTTCACCCTGGCCTCCCTCGACGCCTTGCAGCGCGAAGCCCTGCTCTGGCCCAAGCTGTTTCGTCGTCTGGTGGATCACGTGGGCGGCAACGGCGGGCAGCTTTCGCTCGCCGCCTTCAGTGCCTACCTGGAAGGGGAAGTGGGCGACGTGCGCTTGTGGCAGGCCGGATGCGATGCCGCCTTCACCAGCCTGGTGCACGTGGAACAAGCCAGCGTGCGCCTGCTGGTGCCGCCGGAAGCCATCGCGTTTGCCGAGGACTGACGCTAGCGCAGGAACAGCCAGACCGTGAGCACGGACCCCAGCACCACCACGTAGCCTTTGAGCCAGTGGTTGGGCACGCGCTGGATCAGCCAGGCCCCCAGGAACGACCCTCCCAGTGCGCCGATGGCAAGCGCAATGGCCACCGGCCACACCACGCGCGCAGCGACGGCGAAAATCGTGAAGGAGGCCGATGTGATCACCACGATCAGGACATTCTTGGTGGCGATGGCGGCCCGCGGCGGCTGGCCGCTCACGGTCAGGGTGGCCAGCATGAGAAACCCGATGCCGGCCGCAAAGTAGCCGCCGTAGATGGCAATCAGGAACTGCACCAGCAGCAGGCGGCGCTCGCCGGCACGGGAAAGCCCGGCATCGGCCGCTCCCGTGGCCAGCAGCGGCGAAGTGCGGGCCATGCTGCCCCAGGCGAACACGGCCGTGGCAAACAGCACCAGCCAGGGCACGAGGCGGGAAAAGAACGAGGAGGGCGTCACCACCAGCAGCAAGGCCCCCACGCAGCCCCCGGCCAGGCTCACCACCGACAGCGCCTTGAGCGACAGGCTGCCCAGCCCCATGGCGAGTGGCCGGCTCACGTGCGCGGAACTGATCTGGTTGGGAAAGAGGCCCATGGCGGCTGTCATGCTGGCGGTCACGGGATCGAGGCCCAGCAGCAGCAACACCGGGAAAATGATGAAGGTGCCGCCGCCTGCCATGAAATTCTGGGCCCCGGTGTACACCCCCATCACCAGCACCCAGGCCAGCATGTCCCAGGTGATGGTCATGGCGCACACCTCGCAAGCCATTCCCCCACCGCGGCAAATGAACGGAACTCGTCCACGGCGCGCACCGGACAGCGCCAGCCCCGCGCCAGCACCATGCGTGCCAGCGCCGATCCCGGTCCCAGCTCCAGCACCGCATCCGGCTGGTATTCGGCCATGGTCTCCAGGCATTCGTCCCAGGCGATGGGCGTGCACACCTGCTCCGCCAGCGCGTCAATGGCGCTGTCCCGATCGCGCACGGGTACCGCGCGCGTGCCCGACAGCAGCGTCAAGGCAGGTGCACTGCCGGCAACGGATTGCAGCAAGGCCTGCCAGGGCTGGCGCACCGGGGCCAGCAGCGGCGTATGAGCCGGCACCGTCACCGCAAGCCGGTTGGTGTGGATGCCCCCCAGTCTGGCCAGGCGATCAACCAGTTGCCCGAGGTCGGATTCCAGTCCGGCCACCACCGCCTGCGCGGAGGCCGTGCGGATGGCCACATACGCGCGCAGGCCAGCCAGCGCGGCGGCGAGCGCCTCCCCGTCGCAGCCGGTCACGGCCAGCATGCCGGCCGGCTCACCCAGGGCCGCACTGGCCTCGCTCATGAGCCGCGCCCGTTCGGCAGCCAGGGACAGACCCGCTTCGGCGGAGCACAGTCCGGCGGCCGTGAAGGCGGCCGTCTCCCCCGCTGAATAGCCGGCCAGCAGGGACGGACGCACACCCAGTGCCTGCAGGGCCTGCCAGCGCACCCACTGCAGCGACCAGATCAGCACCTGGGCCACGCGGTTGTCGTGCAGCTGGTTATCCGCCAGCGCGGCCAGGGAAGGCGCAAAGGGGGCCAGGGCCGCATCCGCGGCAGCACGCAAGGCAGAGTCCAGGCCTGCCGCCGCCTCGTCGCGGTGGGCCGGGGTCTGGTGGCCCTGCCCGCTGAACAGCACGATCAGCCGCATGGCGTGACCGGCCGCAAGGGTGGGTCGAGCGCGCGCAGCATCAGCAGCAACGCCAGCAGGTCGGCACTGCCCCCGGGGCTCAGGTTGCGCGCCACGAAAGTGCGGTGCGTCTGCCACGCGCGCGCTTCCCAGTCCGGCGCCTGCATGGCGGCGGGCGCCGCCAGCGCTTTCCCCTGGGACTGCGCGAAGCGCAGTCCGGGCATTCCGCCGCGCCATGCCAGGTTGGAGTCGTCGAGCACCGCCATCATGGCAAAAAAGGCGGCCAGGGATGCGCGGCGCGCATCGCCTGTGGTCCTGAGCGCCTCCTCAAAGGCGGGCAATCCCTGTTCCCGCAGCACGGGAAAACCCTGGGCAGCCTGGCCACGGGCCCCTTTCAATCCATGCCGTGCCGCCACCTGCCGGCCGTGACTGTCTTCCGGCGCGCTGGACGCGGCATCGCGGATGGCCTGGCCCCAGCGCTGCGCCACTTCCAGGCACAGGGTGCGCGCGTCGGCACCGGGACAGGCCCCCGCTGCGGCAGCCACCAGCCCCAGGTTGAAAATGGCGCCGCGATGCGCGTTGATGCCACCGGTGGCTTTCAGCATGCGCGCTTCGGCGGCACGTCCGAGGGCCTGCAATTCGGCAAAGGATGCCCCTGCCGCACCGGCCTCGGCGATGCGCGCAAAATAGCGGCGCAGGGCAAACAGGCTTCTGAAAAAAGTGGCCGGCGTCATGTCTTCATGGGCCCCGTTGTCCACCGGCGAGACCAGTCCCGGCTTGGGAGCCAGCATCAGTTCCTGGTACAGCGCCCGCACGGCGGCGCGTGCCACGCGCGCAGGCCAGCCCGGTTCGCGCCGCAGGGCGACAGCCGTGTCCGACTTGGCCAGCAGCCATCCGGAGCGCCCGCCGGCCCGGGCCAGTTCTCGCCAGGGCACGGCCCACTCGCCACGCCGCACTTCACCGTCGATGCGCGGCGCAGGACAGTCGGCCTGGAGCGCCTGCAGCGCCTCCAGCAAGGGCTGCGGCGGGCGGGCCTGGTCCAGTTCCAGCAGCAGGTCGAGATCGCTGTCGGGTCGGACACAGGGCCAGGGAGAAAAATATTGCAGGGCAAGCGAACCATACACACGGATGTCGAGCCCCTGCTCTGCCGCGAGCACCTGCAGGCGCTGCAAGGCAGGCTTCCAGGATTGCGGCGCGTGGGGCTCGACGGCGGCCAGCGAAAGCGGAGGCATGCTGCGCAGCACGGCTTCGGGCGCCACGGTCACTCCGATGCGTCGGCGTGCGCCGGTTCCGGGCCTGGTCAGTCCCAGGCGCAGGCGATGGGATTCGGCGCGGCGCGCCACCACCAGCGGACGTCCGTTGCCTACCCAGTTTTCCAGAAATTCGCGGTCGGCGGGATCGAGGTCGGTACAGTGGGCCAGCGCCGCGGGATGCAGCCAGGCCCAGTGGTGACGCCGCAGTGCGGCCGCAGCGTCAGGCGGCATCGCGCACCTGTCGGGCGATGGCGAGTGCGAGCCTGCGCCCGCCACGCTCCGCGCCGAGCCGGGCACGCTGGTCTTCAGTGCCGGCTTCGGCACAGAGGGCCCGCAAAGCAGCGCCCCGGTCTTCCTGCGGCGCCCACAGGGCGTGGATGCCGCCCATGCGCCAGTAGTTTTCGGCGCCGGGTGCGAACACCGGCGACGTGTGCGCCAGTTCCGTAAGCCGCTCCAGGGGAATGCGCGTGATGCGCGCCATGGCGCGCAGGTCCATGACCCGCACTTCGGCACCGGGCAGGGCGACGATGGCATCCCCCAGCAGGCCGAAGGCGAGAAAGCCACCCGACACCGCTTCCCCGTCGATGAGCGTGACCAGCCGGTGCCCCTGCTGCCGCGCCAGATGCACGCAGCGCGCCAGATGTGCGAAATAGCCGTTCAGTCCGAGCAGTTCTTCGCGCCGCGACAGGGCCTGGCCCTGGGTGTCGGCGATGAACACGATGGGCCGGGGTGCGCCCCCCCCATCCTGCGCCACAGCCGCCAGCACGGCACGCGCCAGGTCAAGCGCGATGCGCGTGTCGATGGCGGCATGGTCCGTGGTTCCCACCACGTGCACGCGACCGTCGCCGGCATCGCCCCAGCCCTGCAGCACCTGCGCTTCGCAGGTCACGTCATGGCCGGCGGGAAAGAGACGGGCAAAAAGTGCGGATTTGTCGTCCCTCACGACACCTCCTGCAAACGCCGGTTGAACTGCTCGGTTTCCATCAGGGCGGCATCGGCCAGGCCCAGCCGATCCCACAGCGACTGTCCGTCGCGCAGGGCGGCATCCCAGGCGGTGCGCGCTTCAAGGCGTGCCTGCGACGCCTGCAATGTTTCCAGGGTGAACGGCACGGGACCCTGGCCTGCCGCCAACAAGGCCACCACGGCTTCGCGAAACGCCACCAGGTTATCTTCCACCAGATGGGTGGCTTCGCCCAGGGTGCGGCGGATCTTGCCGCCCGTGACGCGCCACACCAACGCGCGATCGCGCGCATCGAACTCTTCCACGCCCTTGACGGTTTCGATCACTTCCGGACCGGAAAGGCCCAGGCGCCCTTCCTCCGACATCACCACCGCATCGCACAGGCGGGCCACGATGCCCATGCCGCCAAAGGCACCACAGCTGCCGCCCACCAGCGCCCACACCGGAATGCCGGCGGACTGGGCGGCAAACAGCGCGCGCATGATTTCCGAAATGGCCAGCAGACCCGCGTTGGCTTCATGCAGGCGCACACCGCCCGAATCGATGCAGAACACCACGGCACGCGGGGGCTGCGTACAGGCCCGCTCGAAGGCGCCGCGGATCTTGGCGCCATGCACTTCGCCCACGGCACCACCATTGAACAGGCCTTCCTGGGCGATCACCAGCACGCGTTCGCCGGCAAGCCGCCCCTCCCCCACCACCACGCCGTCATCGAAACTCACCGGGGAACCCAGCGCCGCCAGATGCGGACTGGTGGCCCGTGCGCCCGGCCCCACCCATTCCACAAAAGTGCCAGCATCCAGCAGGCCTGCCACGCGATGGCGTGCCGTGGCTTCACGGTAACTGGGAGCGCGGGTCACGGGGCCTCCAGCGACTGCACGGCCTGCGCCAGGCGCAGGCTCACCACCGCCGGCGTGGCGCCGGCATCGTGGATGGAAAAGGACAGGCCGCCCACGCGATGGCTTGCCGCGAAATCGGCCAGCACCGCCTGCCACACGTCGGTGAAACCGTGCGCGGATGTTTCCACGTGAAAGCGGCAACGGTCCGGCGACGGCCCGGCTTCCACCAGCACTTCCAGGTTGCCGGAAGAGACCACGCCATACAGTGCGGCGGTGCCGGGCGCGGCGCCAGGAGCACGGGCAGGCAGTTCGAGATCGAAGCTTTCCATGACGCTCACCAGTTGCGGAATTGTTTCGGGGGCTGGTACAGGCCGCCCGAGGCACGCACCAGATCCTTGATGGAGCGGGCCGCCAGCAGGTCGCGCGTGGCATCGCGCACGTCGATGCCCAGGTCTTCGGGACGACGGATGATGCCGCGGTCGCGCAGGTTTTCCACCAGGCGGCGATCGCGCGCGCGCCCCACCGGCGTGTAGCCTGCCACGCCGCGGATGGCCTGGGCGCGCTCTTCCGGCGTGCGGCACAGGAGCAGGTTGGCAATGCCCTCTTCCGTCACCACGTGGCTCACGTCGTCGCCGTAGATCATGATGGGCGGCAGCGCCATGTCCATGTCCTGCTGCAGCTGCCAGGCGTCCAGGCGCTCCACGAACGTGGGGTGGTGCGGCTCCTGCCAGGTTTCCACCATCTGCACCACGAGCTTCTGCCCGCGGATGAACCTGTCGCTGCCGCTGCGCTCCCGCCCGGCCTTGAGCCAGGGGGGGCTGGCGTGGCGCCGGCCGCGCGCGTCGGACCCCATGTTGGGGGCGCCGCCAAAGCCGGTGATGCGCCCCAGGGTGGCCGTGGAACTGTTGCCTTCCAGATCCATCTGCAGGGTGGAGCCGATGAACAGGTCGCAGGCATAAAGTCCCGCAGTCTGGCAAAAGGCCCGGTTGGAGCGCAGGCTGCCGTCAGGGCCGGTAAAAAACACGTCGGGCCGCGCAGCCACATAGGCTTCCATGCCCACTTCGGAACCAAAGGAATGCACCCGTTCCACGAACCCCGCTTCGATGGCGGGTATCAGGGTGGGATGGGGATTGAGTGCCCAGTGGCGCGCCACGCGCCCTTTGAGGCCCAGCTGTTCGCCGTAGGTGGGCAACAGCAGCTCGATGGCCGCCGTGTCAAAGCCGATGCCGTGGTTGAGGCGCTCCACGCCGTATTCCGCGTAAATGCCCTTGAGCGCCATCATCGCCATCAGCACCTGGATTTCCGTGATGTGGGCCGGGTCACGCGTGAACAGGGGCTCGATGTGGTTGGGGCTGGGGGCCACCACAAAGCAGTCCACCCAGTCCGCCGGCACGTCCACGCGCGGCAGGGTATCGCAGCGTTCGTTCACCTGTGCGATCACAAGCCCGCTTTTGAAGGCGGTGGCTTCCACGATCACCGGCGTGTCTTCGGTGTTGGGGCCGAGGTAGAGGTTGCCTGCGGCGTCTGCAGCCTGGGCCGCGATCAGGCAAACCTGGGGTGTGAGGTCGATGAAATAGCGCCCGAACAGTTCGAGGTAGGTGTGGATGGCGCCGATTTCGATGGCGCGCGCCTGCACCAGGCGCGCCAGCCGGTGAGACTGGGGGCCGGAAAAGGAGAAGTCGAGGCGGCGCGCAATGCCTTTTTCAAACAGCTCCATGTGCTCGGGCAACGCCAGCACCGATTGCACCAGGTGCAGGTCGTGCACGCGCTGCGGCGAACAGGCCGCAAGCGACGCGGCCAGGAAATCCGCCTGCTTCTGGTTGTTGCCTTCGAGGCAGACGCGATCGCCCGGCTCAAGCACGGATTCCAGCAACGACACCATGTCGCCGCACGCCACTTCCTTGCCGCGGCGCCAGCGCGCGCTGCGTGCCAGGCGCTCGGCGCGCCGGCAGGCTTCCTGGTTCCAGGCACGCGATCGGTCGGGAGCACTCATGGGCAGCTCACAGGCGGGGGCCCAGAGCCCATTCCGGGAAGGCGGTGACGATGGACGGGAACAGCGAAAGCACCACCACCGACAGGATCATCAGCACCACGAACGGCAGCACGCCCCACACCACGTCCTTGAGCGGGATGTCGGGGGCCACGTTGCGGATCACGAAAATGTTGAGCCCCACCGGCGGATGGATGAGCCCCATTTCCATCACGATGGTCATGAGCACGCCAAACCACACCAGGTCGAAGCCGGCGGCCTTGAGCGGCGGCAGGATGATGGGCGCCGTCATGAGGATGATGGACACGGGCGGCAGGAAAAAGCCCAGCACCACCACGAACACCAGGATGGCCGCCAGCAGCAGCCACTTGGACAGGCCGAGGGTCACGATCCACTGGGCCGCCAGCTGGCTGATCTGCAGGTAGCTCATGACGTAGGAATACAGCAGCGACATGCCGATGATGAACATCAGCATGGTGGATTCCTTGAGGGTGGAGGCAAAGATGGGCGCCAGCTGCCTGGGGCGCCAGACGCGGTAGATGATGGCGATCAGCACCAGCGCCAGCAGTCCGCCCAGGCCGGCCGTTTCGGAAGGGGTGGCGAGTCCCCCGTAGAGGGCCACCATGACCCCGATGAGCAGGATCACGAAGGGCAGCACGCGCGGCAACAGCGCCGATTTTTCACGCCAGGTCATGACCGTGTCGTCCAGATAGGCGGAACGCACGCCCCCGTCCTGGTAGATCTGGAGCGCCGCGCGATACTCGCGCTTGTAGCGCCAGGCGGCGTAAAGGGAAAACAGCGTCACCAGCAGCAGTCCGGGGCCCAGGGCGGCCAGGAACAGGCGGCCGAGCGACACTTCCGCCGCCACGGAATAAAGGATCATGGTGATGGACGGCGGCAGCAGAATGCCCAGGGTGCCGCCCGCGGCGATCAGGCCGGCCGCAAAGCCGGGCGAATAGCCGCGCGCCCGCATTTCGGGAATACCCGCGCTGCCGATGGCCGAACAGGTGGCAGGACTCGACCCCGCCATGGCGGCGAACAGCGCGCAGGCCAGCACGTTGGCAATGCCCAGCCCGCCTGGGATACGCCCCATCCAGGCATGGATGGCCATGTACAGGTCGGCGCCGGCGCGCGACTTGCCAATGGCCGCCCCTTTCAGGATGAACAGCGGAATGGAGAGCAGGGTAATGCTCGACATTTCCTCGTACACATTCTGGGTGATGGTGTCGAGCGCCGAATGCGGCATGTAGAAAAACATGAACAGCAGGGCAATGGTTCCCAGCGCGAAGGCGATGGGCATGCCGGTGAACATCAGCAGCAGCGTGCCCACTGCATAGAGCACGCCCGTAGTTCCGCTTTCCATCACCCCTCCCGCGCGCCAGTGGGGCCTGTCAG
This sequence comes from Betaproteobacteria bacterium, assembly GCA_028866015.1. Classification (GTDB taxonomy): domain Bacteria; phylum Pseudomonadota; class Gammaproteobacteria; order Burkholderiales; family Ferrovaceae; genus JAKBAT01. The sequence continues at coordinate 5,557 of JAGWIW010000009.1, read as the reverse complement.
CACCTGGATCAGGAGTTGCAGCGACAACAGCGTCATGCCAACCGCCATGAGGCCGTAGGGAATCCACAGCGGCGGCGCCCAGGTGGAATCCGTGGTCATGCCCTCCGCCCAGGCCTCATGCAGCAGGGTCCAGGACTTCCAGCAAAAGAATGAGCAAAAAAACAGCGACACCAGGTCGCAGCCCCAGCGCCGCCAGCGGTTGACGGCGGGCGACAGGAGCGAGGCCACCGCTTCGATGCCGATGTGCCCGCGCTGGGCCTGCACGGCTCCGCCGCAGGCAAACACGGCACCCACCAGAAGAAACTGGGTCAGTTCGTCCTGCCAGTCGGTGGGGATCTTGAAAAAGTAGCGCAGGACGACACCCGAGGTCAGCACCAGGCAGGCTGTCAGCACCGAAACCATGGACAGCCCCACCAGCACGCGATGGACCAGGGACAGGCCACGCGCCGCGGCCGCAAGCAGGCGGCCGCGGGGAACGTCCTCCATCAATCCGAGGGCCGCGGACGGCACCCCGGGCAGGTCGCCGCCGTGACTCACAGGGATTTTTCCACCGCCTTCATGAGGGCGGCACAGGAGGGCGAACGTCCGGCAAAGTCCTTCCAGGCGGTGCGTCGTGCGATGTCCTGCCAGCGCTGTACCGTGGCCGCCGTCAGGTCATGGGCCTGGCCCCCGGCCTTGATGTAAACCTGGGCCACCTTGTTGTCGTCTTTCTTGATGTTGTCCAGCGCAAACTTTTCCATTTCGGCGCCGATTTTCATGATGAGGTCCTGCTGGTCGTGCGGCAGGCGCTCGTACACGGCACGGGAAATCATGAGCGGCTCGAACATGTACCAGTAGGCATGGCCGCGGCCGGTGGTGAGCTGCTTGGCCACTTCTTCCAGGCGGAAGGACATCAGGCTGGTACTGGACGTCATGGCGGCATCCAGTGCGCCGGTCTGCATGGCTGCGTAGATTTCGTTGGACGGAATGGACAGGACGGCAGCACCGGCGGCCTTGAGCACCGTGTCCATTTCGCGCCCGCCGCCGCGCACCTTGAGGCCGCGCACGTCTTCAGGCTCAATGATGGCCCGACTGTGGCTTGCCACCCCGCCCGACTGCCAGACCCAGCTCACCAGCAGCACGCCCTTGTCGGCCAGCACGTTGTAGAGCATCTTGCCGGCTTCCGACGAGCGGAAAGCCACGCCCTTGTCATAGGTGGTGATGATGCCCGGCATCAGCCCGATGTTGGTTTCCGGCACTTCGCCGCCGGCGTAGTTGAGGGGAACCAGCGACATGTCGAGCGCGCCTTTGCGCAGGGCGTCGAACTGGGCCTTGGTCTTCATGAGCGAAGAGCCCGGGTACACAACGGCGGTCAGGCTGCCATTGGTGCGCTTGGCCAGTTCCTGGGCAAAACGACGGCACAGGCGGTCACGAAAATCCCCTTCCGTCAGGGTACCGCCGGGAAACTGGTGCGAAATGCGCAGTTCGGTGGCGGCGCGGGCCCAGGGGGACGTAATCCCCAGGGAGCCGGCAACGGTCAGGGTGGACAGGGTTTGCAGGGCACGACGTCGGTTTTCATTCATGGTTGTTCTCCTCCTCCTCTTGCACGCAAGATAGCCACGGTTGTATTCTTTGTCAAACTTCTTGTATACAGGATTTGACGACCATCAAGCCGACCCCTGTCTCTACTGCAACGCTTGACCAGCCTGCCCGTGCACCGCTGGCGCCAGGATCGGTTCGCCTGTCGCAACCCCTGGTGGAACGCATCGAAGAGGAAATCGTCACGCGCCAGCTGGCGCCGGGGGCCCGCCTGGACGAAACCGAGCTGGCCCAGCGTTTTGCCGTGTCGCGCACCCCCATACGCGAGGCCCTGATCCAGCTGGCCTCGGCCGGACTGGTGGAGCTGCGCCCGCGGCGCGGGGCCATCGTGGCCCAGGTCACCCCCCAGCAACTGATGGAAATGTTCGACGTCATGGCAGAACTGGAAGCCCACTGCGGCCGCCTCGCCGCTCGCCGCAGCACGGCCGAAGAACAGCGCGAGCTGCTGGCGGCCCATGAGGCCTGCGCCGATTCCTCCAACGGGCTTGACCCGGACCGGTATTTCTACCTCAACGAGCGCTTTCACCAGATTCTCTACCGCATGAGCCACAATGCCTTTCTGGAAGACCAGGTGCGCCACCTGCAGCGGCGCCTGCGCCCCTACCGGCGCCTGCAGCTGCGCGTGCGCCAGCGCGTGAGCCATTCGTTCCTGGAGCACCGCAGCATCGTGGATGCCATCGCCACTGGCAATGAGGCCCTGGCAGCCGATCTGCTGCGCAGCCACATCCAGATCCAGGGTGAACGCTTTGGCGACCTGATGGCGTCGCTCTAGCCGTCCTGTGCACAGGACGTGCGATTGCGGCCGCTGCGCTTGGCCTCGTACAAGGCGGCATCTGCCAGCGCCATCAAACGCTCCACGCTGGTCTCGCTGTCGGGAACCAGGCTCGCCAGGCCGACGCTGACCGTCACGCGGATCGCCCGCGACGAGTCACCCCCTGTCCAGATGACCGGAACCCGCGTGACGCTCAGGACCTCCCCGGCGATTTCCTTCGCCCGGCCAAGGTCAGCATTGGGCAGCAACATGCAGAACTCCTCGCCCCCCAGCCGTGCCACCATGTCCGAACTGCGCACCAGCTTGGCCCAGCGCCGGGAAACGGTGCGCAGGATTTCATCTCCGGCCACATGGCCGTGGGTGTCGTTCACTTCCTTGAAATGGTCCAGATCCAGCATCAGCAGCGACAGGGGTTTGGCAAGCTGGCGCGACATTCCCATCGCTTCGGCGATGTAGCTTTCAAAGGCCCGCCGGTTGGGCAACCCGGTCAGGGGATCGGTGTGGGCAATACCCACCAGATCCTGATGGATTTTGGTCAGTTCGGCACGCAGCCTGCGTTCGCTTTCCAGCTTCTGGGAAATGGAAATGGCATCGGTGATGTCCGTGTAGAAAGCGACAAAGCGGGTGATTTCACCCCACACGTCGGTGAATGGCACGATGGTGGCGCTCACCCAGTAGAACTGCCCGTCCTTCCTGGCATTGCGCAGCGTGCCTTTCCATATCCGGCCGGCGTTGATGGTGGCCCACAGGTTCTCGTAAAAGCCCTTGTCGTGGAAACCGGAGTTGAACAGGCGGTGGGTCTGGCCGATCACTTCTTCCCGGCTGTAGCCCGATGCGGCCAGCAGCGCGTCATTGACGGCAATGATGCGACCTTCCGGGCTGGCTTCGCTCACCATCAGGTGCGCGCTGACGGCACGGTTCTGGTTGGCCATTTCCCGGGCCGTGCTTTCGTAGCCCTTGTAGCCGCGGTAGAGCAGCCCCACTGCCATCAAGGTGACGAGGGAGAGCGCAAGGGGAATGAACAGGAACTTGCGGTTGCGGCGGGACAGATTGTCGTAGAGTGCCTGGCGGTCGCCCGCCACCACCAGCAGGAACGGATGGTTGACGCTGGCCCGGAAGGCCACGAAATAGCGATGGTGGGGACCCGTTTCAAAATAGCCGTGCGATTCGCCTTCGCTCTGCTGCAGAAGCCCGGGCAGCAGCAGCGATTGCTCCTGGAGCGACAGGTTGAGGCCGGTGATCAGTTCGCCACGATAGCTGAAGAGGGCAATGCCCAGCACTTCCCTTTTGTCCACGCGAGCCCACAGGTTCTCGAACAACCCGGGATTGACGACGGCCACCCACTGATAGTTTTTCCGGCCATGGCTGAAGGAACGGCTGATCAGCCACAGCTTCACATGATCGGACACCTGGCCCAGCGCCAGCTGTTCCAGGTCGCGGTAGGGCAGCACCGGGCCGAAACGGACGTTGCCGGGCTCCGGGACCGACAGCGTGTTCCGCATCAGGCCAAGCGGCAGTTTCACGCCCAGGTTTTTGGGCGAGGAGCTGGAAATCACCCGCCCGCTGCCATCCACGAGGGACAGGCTTCGCACCATGCGATCGCCGTAAATCAGGTTGTCGAGGGCTTGCGATGAATGGGGGCTCCTGTAGAACTCACCCGGCTCGGCGAACGCCGAAAGCGAATTGAGCCGATCGGAAACCGTGTCGAGTGTTCTTGAGGCATGGTCCTCAAGCAGAATCGACTCCGTCTGCGCCGCACTTTTGAGGTCGTTCAGGGCATTGACCCGGATCACGTACAGGCTGATGAAATAACCGGCCCAGATCACCATCAGGCTGCCGCACACCAGCAACAGAAAAAACAGGCGAACCTTCCTGGGGCGGGCCGGACTGTTCAAGGTACCGTCCTAGTTTTTGAGTAGCATGGGCAGAAGGTGATAGCGCCTCGCTGCAGCCTGCAGGCGCCCGTCCTGGCGCAACTCCTGAACGAAGCGGTTGATGCGGGTTAGCCATTCGGGGTCACCCTTGGGCACCGCATAGCCATAATCGGTCAGGCCGACCGCAGCATCCGGCGCGATCACCCGGGCCCAGTCTGCACTGTCCAGAATCTGGCGGCTGTAGGGGTAGTCCGTAATGAAGACATCCGCACGTCCTGTTTCCACTTCCCGCTCGCGCTCAGACGTGCGCACCACCTTGAGCAGGGTGGCATGCCTGAGGGTGCGCTCCATGAGTGGCTCCATGTACGTCCCCTTCTGGACCACCACGATCCGGCCGGGCTGGTCGATGTCGGGCCATTTCTGTAGTGCCCGATTATCCAGGCTGGCCACGGCATAGACGTCACTGCGCAGGTAGGGTTGCGAAAAGGCCACGTGCTGCAGGCGGCCTGGGGTAATGCCCACCCCCATCATGGCGATCTGGCAGTGACCGCTTTCAATATCGCCCAGCAGCCGGCTGAAATCCGTTTCCACATATTCCAGCCGCACGCGCAGGTCTTTGGCCAGTTCCCGCGAGAGGTCGATGTCGAGGCCGCTCAACTGGCCGGTGTGGGGGTTGCGATAGCTGATACCGTAGTAATCGGGCCAGATGCAGACCTTGAGCAGTCTGCTTTGATGGAGGGCTTCCAGAACGCCGGCATGGGCTGCTGCGGACAGCAGGCACGCGCAGCCGTACAGAAGCAAAGAACGGCAGAGATGGATCATTGAGTTATTTTTGTTGGGATGCCTGTGGCTGATGATAGCGCACTGGCCACGGGCAATGGGAGAAATAAAAAAGCCCCTGAGCATTGTGAGCTGAGGGGCTTTTTGCTGCCGGTTAAGGCAAGGTGTAGGGAGTCTGGCGGTGACCTACTTTCGCATGGGTAATCCACACTATCATCGGCGCAGTCTCGTTTCACGTCCCTGTTCGGGATGGGAAGGGGTGGGTCCAAGACGCTATGGCCGCCAAACAAAGGGGTGTCGGTTGGCACTCAAGGAAGAAGTAAAGTTTTTCTGGATCAGATTACACAAGAGCCGCAGATGCCTGCGATTATAGGATCAAGCCTCACGGTCAATTAGTATCGGTTAGCTTAACGCATTACTGCGCTTCCACATCCGACCTATCAACGTCCTGGTCTCGAACGAACCTTCAGGAGGGTTATACCCTCAGGGAAGTCTCATCTTGAGGCAAGTTTCCCGCTTAGATGCTTTCAGCGGTTATCTCTTCCGAACATAG
>JAGWIW010000044.1 GCA_028866015.1 Betaproteobacteria bacterium | reverse complement strand
GTCATGAAAGCGGGGCAGTATGCCTACCGCGATCGGCGCCGCCGCAAGCGCGATTTCCGCGTGCTCTGGATTGCCCGTATCAACGCGGCAGCGCGCGAGTGCGGCATGACATACAGCACATTCATGAATGGCCTGAAGAAGGCCGACATCCAGGTGGACCGCAAGGTTTTGGCAGACATCGCCGTTTTTGACAAGCCCTCGTTTGTCAAAATGGTCGATACGGCCAGAGCTACCCTGGCAGCCTGATAACCGCCGGCCCCTGTGTTCTTCAGGGGCCGGCGCCTTTCCCGAATATTCCCATGCAAGACCTTAAATCCTTAATGGACGAGGCGTTGGCTGCGCTGGCCGCCGCTGAACAGCCAGCGTTGCTGGAAGAAACCAAGGCACGTTACCTGGGGAAAAGCGGTCTGTTGACCGAGCGCCTCAAGGCGCTGGGGAAATTGTCGCCAGAAGAGCGCCCCGCAGCCGGTGCAGAAATCAACCGGGTCAAGGTGGCCCTGGAGGCCGCTGTGCAGGCCCAGCGCGATCGCATCGCCGCACGCCAGATGGAAAGCCAGCTGCAGGCCCAAGCGCTGGACGTCACGTTGCCCGGCCGTGGGGCAGGGGCGGGTGGTTTGCATCCGGTGACCCGGACCTTGCAGCGCATCCAGACCCTGTTTCACTCGTTGGGATTCGACGTGGCCGACGGCCCGGAAATTGAGACGGACGCCTACAATTTCACAGCCCTCAATATTCCGGAAAACCATCCGGCACGGGCCATGCACGACACGTTCTACCTGGATCCCACCCATGTCCTGCGAACCCACACCTCCCCCATGCAGGTTCGATACCTGGAAGCCCACCCGCCACCGGTAAAAGTGATTGTGCCGGGCCGGGTTTACCGCTGTGATTCGGACATGACCCATACGCCCATGTTTCACCAGGTTGAAGGCTTGTGGATCGACCCTGCAGCCACTCTCAGCAGCCTCAAGGGAGTGCTGATCGATTTCATGCGCCGATTCTTTGAGCAGGACGAACTGAAGGCGCGCTTCCGCCCATCCTTTTTCCCGTTCACCGAGCCATCGGCTGAGATGGACATTGGCTGCGTCATCTGCCATGGGGAAGGGTGCCGGGTTTGCAGCCACACGGGCTGGCTGGAAGTTCTGGGCTGTGGCATGGTCCACCCCAATGTCCTGACGCCACTGGGCATCGACAGTGAAGTGCACGTGGGCTTTGCATTTGGTCTGGGAGTGGAACGTCTGGCCATGTTGCGCTATGGTGTCAATGACTTAAGATTGTTTTTTGAAAACGACATTAGATTCCTAAAGCAATTCCGCTAACTTAAATGAAATTCTCTGAATCTTGGCTGCGTAGCCTGGTGAACCCCACGGGCCTTGACAGCGATGCGCTGGCCCATGCCCTGACCATGGCTGGGCTCGAAGTGGAGGCGCTGGAAGCCGTGGCTCCTCCTTTTGAGCGGGTCGTTGTCGGCCACGTGTTGACGGCGGAAAAACATCCTCAGGCAGACCGCTTGAAGTTGCTCACCGTGGAGGCGGGACAGGGAACGCCACTGCAGATCGTTTGCGGTGCTCCCAATGTAACCGTGGGCATGAAGGCGCCCTGTGCCCTGGTGGGTGCGCGGCTGCCGGGGGGGCTTGAAATCAAGGCGGCAAAGGTTCGTGGCATTGAATCGAGCGGCATGATGTGTTCCGAAAAGGAGCTGGGCCTTGCGGAAACAAGCGATGGACTGTTGGTGCTTGCCCAAGACGCTCCCGCAGGAACTGACTTGCGTGCCTGGCTTGAACTGGATGACCGCCTGTTTACCTTGAAGCTCACGCCCAATCGGGCTGACTGCCTCAGCATTCAAGGGGTTGCTCGTGAAGTGTCCGCCATTACCGGAGTTTCTGCCCAGCCCGTGCCGGCAGATACCGTCCCGGTGGCCCGCTTGCCCCAGCGGGACGTGCGGGTGGATGCTCCGGCAGCTTGCCCACGCTACCTGGGGCGATCCCTGCGCCTTCAGCATCCGGAGCGCCCAACGCCGGACTGGATGCTTCGGCGTCTGACCCGTTCCGGTATGCGTTCGCGTGGACTGGTGGTGGACGTGACCAACTATGTCCTGCTGGAGCTTGGCCAGCCGTTGCACGCTTTTGACGAAAACCGTCTGCAGGGTGCCATCGAGGTGCGCTGGGCAAGATCCGGAGAGGCCCTTGCGTTGCTCAATGATCAGCAAGTGGTGCTGGAACCTGACATGCTGGTGATTGCCGACCAAAACGGCCCGGTAGCCCTGGCAGGAGTGATGGGTGGTCTTGAATCGGCGGTGACAACGGAAAGCCGCGAAGTGTTTCTGGAAAGCGCATTTTTCGCGCCGGAGGCCATATCCGGTAGGGCCCGCCGCCTCTCCCTCAGTTCAGATTCCGCTTACCGTTTTGAACGGGGCGTCGATTTCGCAGCCACCCGACAAGCACTGGAACGAGCGACTTTTCTGCTGATATCCCTGTGCGGCGGGGAAGCGGGCCCGATCGTGGAACAGGTCGCCACTTTGCCTCAGCGTGATCCGGTTCTGGTGAGGCCTGCGCGTGTGCGACGCGTACTGGGCATGGATCTGCCGGACGCAGCCATTGAAGGGATTCTCTCCCGTCTGGGCCTGCAGCCTGAACTGACTCCGCAAGGTTTCCGGGTGATCCCTCCAAGCTACCGCTTCGATTTGTCTATTGAAGCTGATTTCATTGAGGAAATCGCACGGCTGAATGGCTACGATGCGATTCCGGCCAATCCGCCCACTGGCGCACTCCAGTTGTTGGCCGTACCGGAAACCCTGCGACAGCAAAACGAGTTGGCCCAGTTGCTGGTTGCCCGGGAATACCAGGAAGTGGTGACCTACAGCTTTGTCGATCAGGCCGACGAGGCGGCCTTGTCCGCGCATCCTTCCGGCGTCACCCTGGTCAATCCCATTGCGGCCCAATATTCGGTCATGCGTTCGACCCTGGCTTCAGGGTTGATCAACACCTTGCGTTTCAACGTCAGCCGGAAGCAGGAACGACTCAAAATTTTTGAGATAGGCCGTTGTTTTTCCAGATCCTCCTCCGGTTTCGAACAGCGCAAGCGGGTAGGGGGCTTGTTATACGGCCTGCGTCAGCCCGAGCAGTGGGGTGTTGCGGCAGAGAGCGCGGATTTCTACGACCTGAAAGGGGATGTGGAAGCGCTGCTGCCCGATTCCGGCATCCGTTTTTCTGCGCTTGCGGATCACCCCGCCCTCCATCCAGGGCGTTCCGCTGCGGTGGAGCAGAACGGGAAAAGGATCGGCTGGATGGGGGAGTTGCATCCCAGACTCGCTGCCCAGTACGAATTTCCCAAGGCTCCCCTGCTGTTTGAACTGGATCTGGAGCCGCTGCTTGCCCGCGCTTTGCCACAGTACAGGGAAACCTCGCGCTTCCAGCCCATCCGTCGGGATCTGGCTGTACTGGTGTCGGAAAACGTGCAGGCCGGCGAGGTGCTCGAGGCCCTGCAAGCCGATGCGCCAGCCACGGTCTCGGAACTTACATTATTTGACTTGTATCAAGGTTCTGGTGTTCCGTCTGGCAAAAAAAGCCTTGCTTTTCGGATAGTTATGCAAGATACTGAAAGAACGTTGGCCGAATCAGACCTTGAGTCTTGCGTGGCTGTCCTGCTCAAGGTTCTGCAGTCCCGGTTCAATGCGGAGTTGAGATAACGGAGTTTTCATGACACTCACAAAAGCTGAGCTTTCTGATTTGCTGTTTGAAAAAGTGGGCCTGAACAAGCGGGAAGCCAAAGACCTGGTAGACACTTTTTTTGAAGAGATCCGGACTGCGCTTGCCAACGGAGACAGCGTGAAATTGTCCGGTTTTGGCAATTTCCAGCTCCGCACCAAGCCGCAACGCCCTGGGCGCAACCCCAAGACGGGTGAAGAGATTCCCATTTCAGCCCGTCGCGTGGTCACGTTCCACGCCAGCCAGAAGTTGAAGTCGATGGTGGAGAAACACAGTGGCAGCGCAGAATCTGCCTGAAGACGGGTTGCCGCCGATTCCCTCCAAACGCTACTTCACCATCGGTGAGGTGGGAGAGCTTTGTGCGGTAAAACCCCATGTGCTGCGCTATTGGGAGCAGGAATTTTCCCAGCTCAAACCGGTCAAGCGGCGCGGCAATCGTCGCTACTATCAGCCTCATGAGGTGATGCTGATCCGCCATATCCGCAGCCTGCTCTATGACCGCGGATTCACCATCAACGGCGCAAGGCATGTGCTGTCTTCGCCGGAAGAAAAGGCAGCCATTCGGCAGCTGACAGAACCGACCATCAAGCCGGTGCAGAAGATACCTGAGTCGTTCAAGAAAGAGCTGCAATCGATCATTGCATTGCTCTCCAACTGAATCTTTTATGGCATAATTAATAGTTCGGGGCGTAGCGCAGCCTGGTAGCGTACCTGCATGGGGTGCAGGTGGTCGGAGGTTCGAATCCTCTCGCCCCGACCAGATTTCCGCAGCAGATTTTATGGTCTGCAGCGCGACAGATTGAGTTTTCTTTCGTATTCAAGCGGCCTTTCCAGGAACATAATGCGTGCTTTGACGCGCATTCGTTCCTTTTCCATGAAGTCATCCCCCGCGCTTCTCAGCAATGCAGAACTGCTTGGACTGGTGTTTGGCATCAGAAGCGATTATTCCGCCTACCGAAAATCCCTGAAACCCCTTTTTGACGGCTCCGAAGGGCGGCTGCAACAGAAATGCGCGGCAGCGCGGGAGTTGGTGACCCGCTGGATGCGCGAATCCCTGCGGGAAGGAAATCTGCTGTCAGATCCTGAGGCTGTTCGCGATTATCTGGGACTGCATTTCTCGGGGCGGGAACATGAGGCATTCATGGTGCTGTATCTCGATGCCCAAAACCGCCTGCTGGATGCTGAAGAGCTGTTTCGCGGGACGCTCACTCAAACGGCAGTCTATCCGCGGGAAATTCTCAAGTCGGCCATGCGGCACAACGCCGCCGGGGTGATTTTTGCGCACAACCACCCTTCCGGAATGGCCAAGCCCAGCACGGCCGACCGCCAGTTGACTGAAACCCTTCAAAAGGCCCTGGCCCTGGTGGATATCAAGGTGCTCGACCATTTCATTGTGGCCGGCAATGCCCTGGTCAGCTTTGCCGAGCGCGGCTGGCTGTGACGATGGCGGTCTGAAGTTCGCTTTCGCCCACGCGCCCCAGCTTTTTCATGATGACATTGCCCCAGGGATCAAATACCAGGGTGAAGGGAATGCCGGACTGGGCATTGCCGTAAGGGGCGGTAAGATTCAGGGTCTGCTGGGTCCCCAGGAGCATCGGGTAGTTCATGGGTTGGTGCTGCAGGTAAGTGGCGATTGCTTCGCGTTCGTCAATGCCGATGCCCACGAAGCGCACTTGGTCCGATGGCCAGTTGGCCTGGAGCCGCTTCAGCATGGGCATCTCATCCTTGCAGGGTTCGCACCAGGAGGCCCAGAAGTTCACCACCAGAACCCGTCCCTGCCACTGGCGCATCGATTGCACCTGCTGGGCCAGGTCTGGCAAGGCCATTTCGAGAATGGGGGAGAGGGCGGCATGGACCGGTGCTGTATCCTGGCCGGTTCCGTGATTCCAGTAATTCAGGCTGCGATAGATGGCGATGCCTTCCCAGAGGGCAAAGAGGAAGGCGATCAGCGCGACCAGCTTGAAAATCGGGTGTTTCATGGCAAGGCAACCTCAAAGCGGAAGTGATGAAAATGAGCGGAACAGCCTGGGTGGGCATGATAAAATTTGCAGCCGGGCGCGCCAGAAACGGACAGATCCTGTTTCTGGCGCCACTCTATCAGAATAACAGCCGCTAACCGCTGCTCCTACAGGGGAAACCAGTATGGCCACAGAAGTAAAAGTCCCGGACATCGGGGATTTCAAGAACATTCCCGTCATCGAAATCATGGTCAAGGCAGGTGACCAGGTCAAGGCGGAAGATCCGCTGGTGACGCTGGAATCCGACAAGGCCACGATGGAAGTGCCTGCCCCTGCTGGCGGCGTGGTCAAGGAAGTCCTGGTGAAGCTGGGGGACCGGGTTTCCGAAGGCTCCCCCCTGATTCTTCTCGAAAGTGCATCGGCCGACGCTCCGGCACCCGCGCCTGCCGCGGCTCCTGTGCAGCCATCTGCGCCGTCTCCGGCTCCTGCTGCTGCGGCAGCGCCGGCAACTCCTTCCACTGCTGCGCCTGCACCGGTTGCCGCAGCTCCCGCTGCAGCGCCTGCCATGGCGACGACTGCAGAAGCCGCTCCGGCCAGCCCGGTTGATCAGGAAAAATTCCTCAAGGCCCATGCCAGTCCCTCGGTACGCCTCTTTGCGCGCGAACTGGGGGTCGACCTGTCCAAGGTGAAAGGCACGGGGCCCAAGGGCCGCGTGTTGCGTGAAGACGTTCAGGGTTACGTGAAAACCATGCTGCAGGCGGGCTCACCAGGCGCTGGTACTGCCATGGGCGCAGGCCTCGGCCTGTTGCCCTGGCCGCAGGTGGATTTTTCAAAGTTTGGCCCGATCGAGGTCCAGCCTTTGAGCCGCATCAAGAAGCTGTCCGGCGCCAATCTGCACCGCAACTGGGTCATGATTCCCCATGTCACCAACAACGACGATGCAGACATCACCGAACTGGAAGCGTTTCGCGTGCAGCTTAATCAGGAAAATGCCAAATCGGGCGCCAAAGTGACCCTGCTTGCATTCCTGATCAAGGCCGTGTGCAGCGCCTTGCGCAAGTTTCCCGAATTCAACGCCTCGCTGGACGGCGATACCCTCGTTCTCAAGCGCTACTATCACATCGGTTTTGCCGCAGATACGCCCAATGGTCTGGTGGTGCCCGTGATCCGGGACGCGGACAAGAAAGGGGTGCTGCAGATTGCGGAAGAGGCCAGTGCGCTTGCAGCCAAGGCACGGGACGGAAAACTATCCCCGGCCGAGATGCAGGGCGGAACCTTTTCCATCTCGAGCCTGGGGGGGATTGGCGGCACCTACTTCACCCCCATCATCAATGCGCCTGAAGTGGCGATACTCGGTGTCTGCAGGGCTTCCCTGCAACCGGTATGGAAGGATGGCGCCTTCCAGCCCCGGCTGATCGCGCCGCTATCCCTGTCCTACGATCACCGGGTGATCGACGGCGCGGCCGCAGCCCGCTTCAATGCCTATCTGGTGGGCTTGCTGGGCGACATGCGACGCGCCACATTGTAAGGAACATCAACACATGACTTCGCAACAGCAAGTAACGGAATACGACATGCTCGTCCTGGGCGCTGGCCCGGGCGGCTATTCTGCAGCCTTCAGGGCAGCGGACCTTGGCATGAAAACTGTTCTGGTGGAACGTTATCCCACCCTGGGCGGTGTCTGCCTCAACGTCGGCTGCATTCCCTCCAAGGCCCTGCTGCACGTGGCGGCAGTCACGGAAGAGGCTCAGGCCCTGGCCAAGCACGGTGTCACGTTCGGTGCACCCAGCATCGATCTGGACCAGTTGCGCCAGTGGAAATCAAGCGTGGTGGGCAAACTGACCGGCGGGCTGGCCATGATGGCCAAGGCGCGCAAGGTGGCCGTGGTTCAGGGAGTCGGGCGCTTCGTGGACGCACACCACCTGGAAGTACTCAATGGAGCGGATGAACGGCAACTGATCCGTTTCGGAAAGGCGATCATTGCCGCCGGGTCGCAGGCGGTCAAGCTGCCTTTCATTCCCGACGATCCCCGGATCGTGGATTCCACCGGTGCCCTGGAACTGCGCCAGATCCCCAAGCGCATGCTGGTGATCGGCGGGGGCATCATCGGCCTGGAAATGGCCACGGTCTATGCCACGCTGGGCACTCGCATCGACGTGGTGGAAATGATGGCTGGCCTGATGGCCGGAGCTGATCGTGACCTCGTCAAGGTGTGGGAGAAACGCAATGCCAAGCGTTTTGGAAACATCTATCTCAACACCCGTACCACGGCAGTGGAAGCGCGTAAGGATGCCGTTTACGTCACCTTCGAAGGGACGCAGGCACCAGCGGAAGCCCAGCCCTACGATCTCGTGCTGGTGGCCGTGGGGCGCAAACCCAACGGTCAAGCCATTGCTGCCGACCAGGCTGGCGTGGCTGTGGACGAACGGGGATTCATTCCTGTCGATCGGCAACAGCGAACGAATGTTCCGCACATTTATGCCATCGGCGACATCGTGGGCCAACCCATGCTGGCTCACAAGGCGGTGCATGAAGGACATGTGGCGGCAGAAGCGGCTGACGGCCGGCGCAGTTTCATGGATGCCCGCCAGATTCCCTCCGTGGCCTACACAGACCCCGAAGTGGCCTGGGCAGGCATCACTGAGGAACAGGCCAAGGCGCAGGGGCTGCGTTTCGGCAAGGCCGTCTTCCCCTGGGCTGCTTCCGGGCGCGCGATCGCCAATGGGCGGGATGAAGGTTTCACCAAGCTGCTGTTCGACGAAGAAACCCATCGCATCATTGGCGGCGGCATCGTGGGCACGAATGCCGGCGACCTCATCAGTGAAATTTGCCTGGCCGTGGAAATGGGCTGCGATGCCGCCGATATCGGCAAGACCATTCACCCCCATCCCACGCTGGGAGAGTCCATTGGCATGGCGGCCGAATTGTATGAGGGTGTTTGTACGGATTTGCCTCCCAAGCGATGAACAGAGGCTAACCCACTGATGCATATCCTCTTGAGTAACGATGACGGTTACTTTTCCACCGGACTCTCGGCATTGGCCGAAGCCATGGCGCCTCTGGGAAATGTCACCGTGGTGGCCCCTGATGCCGAGAAAAGCGGTGCCAGCAATTCCCTGACACTGGATCGCCCGCTGATGGTCCGGCGCGCTCCCAATGGTTTCTACCATGTGAACGGCACGCCCACCGACTGTGTACACATGGCGGTAACGGGTTTGCTGGACCTTACGCCTGACGTGATTGTTTCCGGGATCAACCACGGGGCCAACATGGGCGACGACACGATCTATTCCGGCACGGTTGCGGCAGCCACGGAAGGTTACCTTTTGGGTATTCCATCGATCGCGGTGTCCCTTGTCAGCGACGGACAAGGACATTTCGAGACGGCAGCCCGCGTGGCATCAGAACTGGTTCGCCAGGTGCAGCGCAAGCCGTTGCCACAGGCAACCTTGCTAAACGTCAACGTGCCGGACATGCCCTTCGAACAGATCCGCGGGTTCAAGATCACGCGGTTGGGGCGCCGGCACAAGGCCGAGCCCGTGATCAAATCCGTCAACCCGCGGGGTGATCCAGTGTATTGGGTGGGCGCTGCCGGACCCGCAGCAGATGCCGGCGAGGGAACCGATTTTGACGCGGTGGCCAATGGATGGGTCTCGGTGACACCGTTGCAGGTGGACCTGACCCATTTCCAGCAACTGGAGCCGCTCCAGCGCTGGCTTGGGGCATGACCGACGTGATTTCCTCCGGCATCGGAATGACTTCAGCGCGCACCCGGGCGCGCATGGTGGAGCGATTGCGCGCTGCCGGCATTGTCGATGCAGCGGTATTGACTGCCATGGAAGCGGTGCCGCGCCACCTCTTCGTGGATGAGGCGATCGCCAGCCGCGCCTACGAAGATTCCGCCTTGCCCATCGGCTGGGGGCAGACCATCTCAGCCCCCTACACGGTGGCGCGCATGGTGGAGCTCCTGAAACAGGGGAAAAAGCTGGGCAAGGTGCTGGAAGTGGGAACCGGGTGTGGCTATCAGGCAGCCATCCTGGCGCGCATTGCAAAAGAGGTTTACTCGGTGGAGCGCATCGGCCAGCTGCTCGATCGAACCAGGGCACGGCTTTGGCCCCTTAAAATCAGAAACCTTCGTCTCAAGCATACCGATGGCACATTGGGGCTTCCCGAAGCGGCCCCTTACGATGGCATCATCGTGGCTGCTGCGGCCACGACGATTCCGGAAGCGCTGCTGCAGCAGCTGGCACCCGGCGGCCGGCTGGTGATTCCCGTGGGCAGCCAGGAGCAGCAGCTCGTGGTGGTCGAGCACGGAGAAACAGGGTTCGAGGAAAGGACCATCGAGCCGGCCCGTTTTGTTCCCCTACTGGAGGACACTGCATGAAATGCACGTGGCTACGCCCGCTGACCGGGGCGTTTATTGCGCTCATCCTGGCAGGTTGCGCTGCTACCCGGCCAGCGCCTGTCCAGAACGAGCCGATTCCCGGAGAGTCCTCACACGGTGCGCCCCGGCCCTCCACGCCGGCAACGCCTTCCAGGCCGCCGTCGGCAAAACCGGGCGAAGCCGCGCCGCGCCCCGGGGAAGCTCCCATCGTCTGGGCCTGGCCTTTGCCTTCGAAGGTACCTGCCACCTACTCCGCACTTTCCAAGGGACTCGATTTTGAAACGCGCAGGGTGTTGCCAGTCCGTGCCGCTGCGGACGGGGTAGTGTCCTACGTGGGCAACAGCATCAAGAGCTATGGGGACATGGTGGTGATCAAGCATGGCCCGAATTATCTCAGCGTGTATGCCAACAACGGCAAAGTGCTGGTCAAGGAAGGTGAAAGCGTCAGACGGGGACAGAAAATCGCGGAAACCGGAGGGCCAGACAGTGCCCGCTGGCATTTCGAGATTCGACATCGGGGCAAGCCTGTAGATCCGGCCGTACTGCTTCCCAGAAAAAACCACTAGGACGCAGGGCCTAAGGCACGGGATACGATCCGGATTCCGGGGTCTTCCGCCGAGGTGGCAGTGACAAACCCGAGCGATGACATCAGGTGCAGCATGGCCGTGTTGCCGGCCAGTACTTCCCCTTCCATGTTTTTCAGTCCATTGGCTGCGGCGATCTGCATGAGATATTGCATCAGCTGGGTGCCCAGGCCATACCCCTGCCAGGCGTCGGAAATCACCAGGGCAAATTCGCAGGATTCCCCATCGGGATTGGTGGTATAGCGGGCAACGCCAATCTGCAGTTCTTTCCCCGCATCTTCAACCACGGCAATGAGCGCCATTTCACGGGCGTAATCCAGCTGCGTGAAGCGCACCAGCATGGCGCGCGGCAGCTCTCGCAGAGCATCCATGAAGCGGTAATAGCGCGTGTCCTCAGAAAGCGCTTTGACGAATGTCTGTTCCATTTCGGCGTCTTCAGGGCGGATGGGGCGCAGGGTGACGCAAGTGCCGTCCTTGAGCGTGATGGTTTTGACGAGTTCGGCGGGGTAGGGGTGAACTGCCATGTGCCCGTAGCGTGACTTGGGCAGCGGCAAGTCGCTGAGATGGATGCGAGCCTGGCTGATCAGCGCAGGCTCTTGCGGCGCAAACCAGACTTCCAGGTCGATGCGGTCCACTTCAGGCAGTTCACACGCCATTTCAGAGAGGCGCAGAAGCAAGCCTGAAAGGACTTCGGAATCCACTGTCGTTCCATGGCCATGGGAAGTCAGCATGGGGGCTATGGTGCTGCGTTCGATCAGTTCATGGGCAAGGAACGGATTGAGCGGCGGGAGCGCATAGGTCAGCGCCTGCGGCAGCTCCGACGCCATCCCGTTCGGTCCGAGGTAGAGGGCCGGGCCCAGCATGCGATCCCGAACCAGCCCCAGGCGCAGGGCATGGGGACCCTGGGCCCGTCCTGGAAAGAGTGGAGGGGGAAGGCTTGAACGGAATGTGACATGGAACGCGGACAACAGCCGTTCCGTGTCCAGCTCTCCCAGAACAAGGCCTGTCCGGGCTGCTCGCCGCAAGATCTCCTTGGCGGCAGCAAGTTGCGGGGGCTGCTCCGCTGCGGAGGGAGGGGGTGTCTGGAACAGCATCTGCTGATTGCGGTTATAGAGCACGACGTAGCGGAAAGCATCCACAGCAGATTCCGGCGTGCGGAAATTCGGCACCTGGGCCGCGGAAAAAAGCGCCCGGCCCTGGAGCACGTTGCGGTCGCCGATCCAGCTTGCCATGACGGGCTTACTGGAAGCGCGTGCCAGCTCGATGACCTGTTTCGCGGTTTCCACAGGCTCGGAACGAGCCTGTGGGCAGAGCATCACGAGCAACCCGTCCACCTGGGGATCTTCGAGCAGGATGTGCCCGGCGTCCCGGTATAGCGAAGCCGGTGCATTGTTGCCCAGATTGAGGGGATTTCCGCGCCGCTGACCGGGCGGCAGCAGCATCCCCAGACGCGCGATGGATTCGGTCGACAGGAGGGCAAGCGGCACATGGTGGTCGAGCGCCCGGTCCGCAGCAAGGGCCCCCGGTCCGTCGCCGTTTGACACAATCGCCAGATGGGGCCCGCTTTTTCGGTAGCGCACGGAGCAGGCCCGCGCAGCAGAGAACAGCTGGGTCATGCTGTGTACGCGCACCACGCCGGCCCGGCGCAGTGCGGCATCGAAAATGGCATCGGCCTGATGGATTTCTGCCATCGTGCGCTGGCTGCCGCCGATTTCGGCACGGTCTGAAACCTGCCCCCAGCGGTCCGCCTTGAGCACGATGACGGGTTTGACGCGCGCAGCCTCACGCAATGCGCTCATGAAGCTGCGGGGATGCCGGACATTTTCAATGAACAGCAGGATGCTTTGGGTTTGCAGGTCGGAGACCAGAAAATCCACCACTTCCGGAAAGTCGATGTCGGCCGAGTTGCCAATGGATACCACCGTGGAAAACCCGATTTCATTGCCTGATGCCCAGTCGAGGACCCCGCTGGTGAGGGCAGTGGACTGGGAAACGAGGGCCAGGCTTCCCGCTTTGACGAAAGGAGTCGTCAGGCCGATGGCCGGGCGCATGACGCCAATGCAGTTGGGCCCCAACAGGCGCACGCGATGCTGCCGCGCCTTTTCCAGCAGCCTGTCCTCCAGGTTTCGGCCGGCTTCCCCGGTTTCGCTGAACCCGGCTGAAAGGACGATCACGGAGCGCAGTCCCAGCTGTCCGCACTGTTCCACCAGATCCGGCGTGGTGTGGGCAGGGGTGGCCAGCATCACGAGATCAGGAAGTTCGGGCAGTTGCTCGAGCGAGGCATAGGCTTGCAGCCCCTGCACACGGGATTCGGTGAGATGGACGGGATAGAGTCGGCCACGGTAGCCGCTGGTGAGCAGGTGACTCAAGACCTGGCCCCCGAGGGAATCCGTGTGGTTGCCGGCGCCGACCACGGCGATGGATTGCGGGGAAAAGAAGGGCGACAGATAATGCGGTTTCATGGAAAATCCGTCAGATCGTCATTCAGGACTGAATCACTGAAATGGTACACACCGCGTTCATCACCCACAACGACTGCGTCAAGCATGACATGGGGGATTATCATCCGGAAAGCCCGGCCCGGCTGGGTGCCATCAACGACCGCCTGATCGCAGGCGGGCTCATGCCCTACCTGGAACATCATGAGGCCGGGCTGGCCGACCGGCACCACATTGAGCGGGTCCACTCGGCAACCCATGTGGAAAACATCTATTCTGCAGCACCCAGGCGGGGGATGGTCCATCTTGATCCGGATACCGCCATGAACCCCTATACCCTGGGGGCCACTTTGGGTGCGGCCGGGGCCGGCATCCTGGCAGTCGACCTGGTGTTGCAGGGAAAAGTGGAGAACGCCTTCTGCGGCGTGCGTCCCCCCGGACATCATGCCGAACGCGACCGGCCCATGGGTTTTTGCTTCTTCAATTCCGTGGCCGTGGCGGCCGCCTACGCCCTGGAACATTACGGCCTGGAGCGGGTGGCCATCCTTGATTTCGACGTCCATCATGGCAATGGCACCGAAGACATTTTCAGAAACGATCCGCGAGTGCTGTTCTGCTCCACCTTCCAGCACCCGTTCTATCCCTACCAGGGGGCGGACACGGTCAGCAACCACATCGTCAACATTCCGTTGCCTGCCGGCACCGACGGGGCCGGATTCAGGGAGGCCATCCAGCAGCGCTGCCTTCCGGCGTTCGATGCGTTTTCTCCCCAGCTGATCCTGATTTCCGCAGGATTCGATGCCCATCGGGAAGATCCGCTGGCTCATTTGCGCCTGGTGGAGGCAGACTACACCTGGGTCACCAAAGCCATGGTCGATCTGGCAGGGCGCCACTGTGGGGGCGCCCTGGTTTCCATGCTGGAAGGGGGCTACAACGTGGACGCCCTGGGGCGCAGCGTCACCGAGCACGTGCGGGTGCTGGCTGGCATCTAGGGTATCAGCAGGCCGGCCACCACATGCCGGCCCTCGCTGGCCAGTACGGAGTAAGTGCGGCAGGCTGCCTGGGTGTCCATCACTTCCAGGCCGATGCCCGCTTCAACCAGCGGGCGTGTCAGGGCAGGGTGGGGAAAACGGAACACGGCGCCGGTGCCCAGCAACACCAGTTCGGGCTCGAAGGACAGCAGCTGCTCGAAATGGCTTTCTGCCAGGCTTGCAAAGTCGGGGGCCCATTCGCGCAACACGCGCTCGCCGCTCACCACCAGGCTCGTCTCCACGCGCTCGTCGTTGAGAAGCACGAAACCCGGTCCGTGACCGGTGATGGCATAGCGGGTGTCTGGCGCGTGGCGGATGAGTTTCAAGGGCGGCTCCGATCAGTTAAAATTATGCCTTTTGCCTGTTTGCCGAGCAACGTGCCATGGCTGAATTCCCGAGAATCAATCGCTTGCCGCCCTACGTGTTCAACATCACGGGGGAACTCAAAGCTGCGGCCCGGCGTCGCGGTGAGGATATCATCGATTTTGGCATGGGAAATCCAGACCAGCCCACGCCGCAGCATATCGTGGACAAGCTGGTGGAAGCCGCCCAGCGCAACGACACCCATGGCTATTCGCTCTCCAAAGGCATCCCGCGGGTGCGCAAGGCCATCTGCAACTGGTACCAGAACCGATTTGGCGTGGAACTGGATCCGGAAACGGAAGCCATCTTCACCATAGGCTCCAAGGAGGGCATTGCCCACCTCATGCTGGCCATGCTGGATACCGGGGATATGGTGCTGGTTCC
>JAGWIW010000103.1 GCA_028866015.1 Betaproteobacteria bacterium | reverse complement strand
GCAGCACGTCTGGCCAGAGGTCTCCGGCCATGTCGAACTCGATTTCCTTGTCGCCCTGGATTGCGTCGGCGTGCTCATTGAGCAGCTTGGCAACCAATCGGCTCGACGAATGCTCGGTGGTTTCGAGCGCCTTGCGCACCTCCTTCGGGTCGAGGAAGATGAGGTCATTCGCGCCGTCTTCGCTGGAATAATAGGCAGCGCCGTTCTCGACTTGCTCGTCGAAAACCTGGGCGAGGAACATGATTTCGATTGGCAGCATCGAAGACACCGGAATCACCGGATCGACGACGGTGGGCGTGTAATAGTCAGCCATGACATGGCTCCTTGAAACTATGCGCCCCAGCACGGGGCCGGGGCGATGGGCTGAACGAAATGAAGGTTGGCGCGGCGATCAAGCCGCGATGGTCTCGAATGGATCGACCAGCTTGTGAATCGGCTGTGCCCGGCCCATCCAGGGCTCGGCCCGGATGCAGCGCACCCAGTCGGCAAAGCTCGGGATGAAGCCGAGATCCTCGATCACATGGCGTTCTCCGATCAGCCGCACCGGGACGACGCGCCCCGACGACACCGTGATCGTTGCCCCGAAGAAGCGTTCGAGCATGAAGATGCCCTCGGCATGGTGCCGGAGCGCGCGGTGGCGGAAATCGGCGGTGATCGCTTTGCTCTCGTCGAACCACTGGTGGAGCGCGAGATAATCCTCCGGTTCACCGCCCCATTGGCGGACGCTGGAAAGCGCGTGATGATAACAATGTCCCATCCTTCGCCCCCTCACCATGCGTGTGTGTAAAGTTCGGACGAAGTGAAGCGCTGATTGTGCTCAAGCGCGATCGTCCGGCTGACGACATCGAAGGTAAATTCACCGTAAGCGCCGTCGTTGTTCTCCCACCCTCCGTGCTCGCTTTCGAGCAGGTCATAGGCGAGGGTTTCGATCGCATCGGCAATCGGGTCAGCCACTTCGGCATCGGGAACGTCAGCGGGCTGGCCGTCCGGTGCCGGCAACGTGAGGCCCTTCAGATCGACCTGCCCGTGCTCATCGAAAGCCGCGATGTCCTCGATCTGGCCACGGTCGCCGCAGCCATCGAAAGTGACGGTGACGAGCACGATGCCGCTGGCTTCGAGCGAGTCGAAGAGGTTGGCCTTAAGGTCGATCAGCTCTTCAGCAAACGCTGCGCGGCGCTTCGCATCTTCGGCGAGCCAAGCATCGTAGTCGAAGTGGTAAGGCGTGACTTCAGGTTCCGGGTTGTCCGGTTGATCTGTGGTCATGTCGAAATCCTTGGAAATGGGGCCGCCAAGTCAGGACGGCCCGGACGTGGTGATCGGCGGACGGGGCGACCGGAGCCGCCCCGCGCACCCATTCATTCGGCGGCGATCGCCATTGGATCGTGCTCGGCTTCGTCATCGTTGAGGAAGTCGGGCAGGTCGGCGGCGTCGGTTTCCGGTTCGGCGGCCGGAAGCCGCAGCGGTTCTGGCAGCCAGCCCGTGACTTCGAGCAAGCGTTCGGCTTCGCGCGCCATATCGCCTTTCTTGAGGTGCTCGATCAGGACGGCAGTCGCATCACCCTTGGCCTCGCGAACGGCCTCGATGATCCGGGGCTTGGTGACGCGGCCGAGGTAGTTGTCGACCGTCGGCGTCCAGCCCGCCTCGGCCATGTCGAGCCCGACCACGGCCGCCAGGGCATCGGCGGCGGCGATCCGCTGGGCGATGCCGTGCGCCGAGATTCGCCCGTCGTAGCCCTTCACCGGCTCGAACAGCGCATTGACGCCGAGCGAGACGCAGTGGGCGAGAAGCGCCATCTGGTCTTCGTGGGCAAGAGCGGTCAGCGCATCCCACAAAGCACCGGGCTCCTCGGGCAGGCGTGCCGCCCATTGCTCATGCCGCTCCTGGATCGCCAGGCTCCACGCCGTTTCGCGCAGGTTCGGAGCAACATTGCCGAGCCAGGCCTGGGTCACTCCAATCTGCACGCAGCCGTGGGTGCCGTGCGGCCGGAACACCGACAGGGTGAGTGCGTGGAGAACGGCAACGAATGCCGCGTGCGGATCCTGCGCAAGAGCATTGCGCAGCGCCACCGTGCGCACGGCCGTCAGTTCGGAGACGAGCCGGTCAGGCAGCGGACGGATCGTGTCGTCCTCGTCGTCTCCCTGGTGCTCAGCCTGGACCTGCCCGCCAACGCTGATCGCTGGACCGGATGCCTGCTGGCCAGCTTCGGCATCGACCGATGTGCCCTGATCCTCTGCCACCGGTTCGTCCTCGGGCCGGACATAGCCCCGGTCGATCCGCAGCCGTCCATCGTGCGCAAGCGAAACGAACACGCCCGCGAGTGCCATCTCATCAGGCTCGTAGACCACCGGGCGAGAGGTGAGCGGCGTCAATACGGCGTCGATCTCGGTCAGCCGGGCATCGACCTCGTCGGGCAGGTCGCAGCCATCGCGATATTCCTCACCGATTGCGTCGTATTCCTCGACCAGTGCATCGAGCCGCGCCTGTTCCTCGTCGGTCAAGGGAACCGTCGTGCCAGTGATCCGGCGCTTGCCGCGCTCGCAGCCGTAAGGAAGGTCGATGGCAGCTTCGACCCACTTCCAGCCCTCGGCGCCGATTTCCTGCGCGGCTTCGATGAGCTTTTCGTTGACCAGCAGTTCGACCAGCGCCGGATCCTGCAGCCAGCCATCCTCGTCCGTAGAGAACAGGTCGCGCATCACATAGCCTCCGGCCTCGGTGTAGGCGTCGATGCCGATGAACCGCACGCGGCGGTCGCTGGCGGCAACGGCCTGTTCGGTGAGCAAACGGCGAATGTGATAGGCGGGAGTGTGTTGGCCCTGGTTGACCTGTTCCCACACCTGCTCCTGGCGCGCATGGTTGTCGGTGACGGTGAAGGCCATGAGCTGCTCTAGCGACATGCCGTCCTCGCCGTAGACGTCGAGCAGCGCAGGTGAGACCGAG
>JAGWIW010000102.1 GCA_028866015.1 Betaproteobacteria bacterium | reverse complement strand
TCTCGGTCAAGCCGGAGTTGTTGCAGCATGTGGGTGGCAAAGCCAATATTGTGGTGCGCGGCGAAGTCCTGCCCGTCGTGTCCCTGGCCGGCATGATCGGCTGGGAGGAATCCGGAGCTTCCGAAGTGGGCGTGCTCATGCACGTGGAAAATCACAGCTTCATTCTTTCGGTGGACGGCTTTGACGGGCATGATGACGTAGTCATCAAATCCATGGACACTTTCCGTCCCAAGGGCGTTGCCGGCGTGACCATGTCGAGCGATGGGGAAATCGTCCTGATTCTGGACATCAAGGAACTGCTGGGACTGGCCTCGGCGACCAGCTGACGGGCTACCCTTCAGGCGCCGCGGTGATTGCGCTGGAGAATTCAGCCGCTCATGGCGCGGGATTTTTCTTGAACCGCTGGCGCAAGGCTTCGCAAGGATCGGGGCGATTTTCCGGCACCACCCGATAAACCGCATCAAACGACGTTTCCGGCGGACTGTCGCCCGACACCCCGTCCCGCTCCAGCACCGCCACGCTCACGATTTTTGCCTCCGGGTCGAGTTGGTGCAGCCATACCGGCACTGCCAGGTCTTTTCGCAAATGCCCGTTCCCGGCCAGGAGTATGACGGGCCTCCCACTTTCGCGATGCAACCGGATCAGGGCTTCGGCCATGCCCTTGTCTCGTGCCCGTTGCGCCCCGGCCAACAGCGGTAACTCCTTTTCTGGCATGAGATTGCAATGTCCTTCCCGGACTTCCTGCAACAAGGCTGAGCGCTGTTCAGGACTCCATTGCAACGGCTCCGGAGCTGGTGGCTGCCGCCCGCTCATGATTTCCCCCAAATTTTTTCGGGACAGGTTGGCGGGATAAAGTGGCGCGTTCTGCGCTATCGCAAGCGCCACGACCGGTTCATAAAGCGTCCAGCGCCAGCCCTTGAAGTTGAATCCACCAGCTTCGGCCACGGCACGCATGTCAGCTGCTCCGGTTTTCCTTTCCGGTTGGCTGGCCTGCGTCAGTGCCACCTCAAGGGCTTTCTGATGATCCAGGTCAAACTGTTCCATGGCCAGGGCCATCGGCCTTTGCGCCAGCAACTCCTTCAGCCACTGCAGGCGCAAGGCATGCCCGTCCGGGTTGTCGTGGACTTCCCCCAGCAACAGATAATCAGCGCCCAAAGCTTCTGGCGGCAGTTCAGGCGCAGCTTTTCCAGGGCTTGCAAGCGCACTCCAGGAAACCAGCCAGACCAGAAAAAAGGAACGGACATGCATCGTCATGAAGAAAACAACCTGTTGAACACCGATCGAAGAATAGCTGCGTGCGAAAAAAAACGCCAACTGCCGAAGCAGTTGGCGTTTAGATGTTGCTGTTCCTGGCTATCAGAAGCGATAGTGCATACCCAGGGAAACACCCATGATGTGGCAACCACCCCATGTTGTGTTACCAGCACTGCTGTAGTCATTGACTGGGGTGTTGGTTCCATCGTGACAGTCGACTGTCGCGCCGTGGCCACCGGCACCCAGGTCATAGTGTGCGTTGCCATGGTTGACGGTTTCCGCCACGTTGACGTACCAGGAGAGCTGCTTGTCGATCTGGTGCTTGTACGCCAGGCTGTACATGTCAGCTGTATTGTCGGTCATGTACGGGCTGTAGTTATGCTGGCCACCGGGATCTCCAGGCGTCTTTCCAGCATGGCCCCAGCCGAAGTCCAGTTCGCTCTTCTGACCAAGGCGCTGGCTCAGGGCAAGCCAGGTGCCATCGCGACTGCGCTCGTTCTGGAACTGCAGGTACGCAGGCACGTCGCGGCGCAGGCGTTCCGCCACCGCACTGATGGTCAGGCCGAAGTCGGTGATGTACTGACCACCAACCTTGAAGGCCCACTCGTTGGCGATATCCTGGGTGTAGGCGCCAATCGGCACGTTCAGTCCACCGTTAGATGGCTGGAAGTTGTAAGGCGTCATGTCGAGCCAGTTGCTCGGAGCACCAATCGGGCCGGTGGTGCCGCCCGCGCCGTAGTAGTAACCGGTCTGGTTGTTTGCGCCAATCCCGTCGCTATTGCGGTTCACCGCCTTGTGGATTTCGTAGGCCGTGGTGGCATAGAACTTCTGGCTTTCATAGCTGAAGGCCGCGCTCATGGCGTCGGAGAAGCCGCCGTCGTCGCAGTTCAGCGGCAGGTTGCCGCTGCCGGGGATGTTGCCGCCGTTACAGTTTGGCGATCCGACCGACTGGATCACGTTGTCATAGGAGCGGTTCTGTCCGGGCGCAAACAGGAAGTTGCCGCGGAAGCCTTTCATGTTGGGCGATTCGTACCAGATAGCATGATCCAGCCGCGTGCCGAATTCCACGCGGTTGTCGCCACCGCTGTTGCCCATGATGGAGCCGTACCCACCCAGCATGCCGGAGAAGGGGTTCAGGCGGTCGGTGGACTTTTTATAAGGCGCGTAGGTTTTACCGATCTTGATGGCACCCCAGTCGCCTTGGCGGAAACCGACATAGTTGTCACCCGTACCCAGCGCACCCGTGGTGGAGTTGTTTTGCGCGGTATAGCTGGTTTTCAGGCCCGGGGTGCTGGTCAGAGCCACCGTGGCTTCAAACTGGTAGATGAACTTGGTGTCGGTGCCTTGGATGAGGTGATCACCACGATAACCAAAACCGGAACGGTTGGTGGAAATCGTCGGCATCCAGCCCATGCGACCGCAGGGGCTGTACTGACTATAGGTGTTCTGGTTGCAATTGCCCGATTTCAGGCCACCCTGGGCCCAGGTACCCGACGTTCCCCCCGGGGTCCAGTTGTAATGGGAAGCAGTCATGCCGCCCATACCCTTGGTGGCGTCATCCACGGACATGTCCAGCACGCCGTAGAAGCCTTTCAGGAACTTGTCCAGACGGGCATCACCCCCATGGCTGCTGCTGGTGGTCGTGACGGTCTTTTCAACCTGGTCCTGCTTCTTGGAGAGGTCGTCGACCTTCTTCATCAAGACCCGGA
>JAGWIW010000101.1 GCA_028866015.1 Betaproteobacteria bacterium | reverse complement strand
CACTTCGGCCTCCAGCCACACGCTGCCGATGCCATTGATTCGGGCCAGGGTCTGACCCGGCATGACGGTCATGCCTTCGCGCACACCCAGCTCCAGCAAAACCCCGCTCTGCGGCGACGTCACGGTCACCACGGCTTGAGGTACCCCGGTTTTTTCCACTTGGGCTACCAAGGCTTCACTCATACCCAACTGCAGCAGCCGCATACGCGCCGCCCCCGCCAACCCGGTTTCTCCAGCCTGTCGCAAAGCCAGGTATTCCGCTTGCGCTCCATACCAATCCGGCACACGCAGGTCTACCAGGGGCACACCGGCCGGGATCACGTCGTTGGGCGCCAGGGCATACACCCGTTCTACCAGCCCTGCCGTGCGCGCCTGCACCACCGTGACTAGACGCTCATTGAAAGTCAGCGTCCCGACGGCTTCAAGTCCGCGGGCAAGGCGGCCTTTTTCCACCGAGGCGAGCCTCACCCCGGTGTTCTGTATGAGCCGGGGATCGATGCGCACCCCATTGTCGGCCTCACTGTCTGCGCTGCCATACTTGGGAAGCAGTTCCATGTCCATGAATGGGGATTTGCCGGGCTTGTCGAAATGCTGGTCTGGTTTCATGGGGTCGTACCAGTACAGCACGGGGCGACCCGACGCATCGGCGGCAGGGCCGGTGTGCGTTACCGGAGACGGATTGCCATGCCCGGCAGGTCGGCTTGTCGCGAACCAATAGCCTGCTGCAGCACCCAGCGCTACCAGGGCTGCGATTGCGGTACCCAACAGGAATATCTGTTTTGAATTCACGGTTGAATCTCCTCGGACAGATAACGCAACCCGGTTTCCACCACTGTGCGTCGCTCCTCCAGATCAATGCTTTTCATTCGGGTATCGATAAGAAATCTGCGAGCCTCAAGGACCGTCGTCAGCGGTTCCCGGCCGGAGCGGTATGCCGCCAGGGCCAGATCGACTTTCTGCTGGCCCAGCGGTAACCATTCACGATTGATCCGTTCGATTTGACGTGCCAGCGCGGCCTGTTCGGCCAGCATGGCTTCGAGTTCGGCGGTATGTTGACGCACCATGGTTTCGCGTTCGGCGCTGACGCGTTCGAGCTCCTGCCGGCGGGCGGCAATCTGGGGGTTCTGGCGGGTCTGCGCGAAGATCGGGAGGTCGAAGGTTAACTGGACTGAGACCATGTCGCCAAAGGCCGGACCGCGATGCTGGTAGTCCAGTTCCACACCCCAGTCGGACTTTTTGGCCGCCTCGGCCATGGCTACCTCGGCCTTGGCCGAGGCTTCTTGTACAGTGAAAATGGCAAGATCTGGATGGCGATCCAGGTCGTGTCGTAAATGCTCCGGACTGGGGGTGTACGCTGGAGGCGTGCCGGTCAGCGGTTCATTGGCTGCCGGACCAACCCAACGAGCCAAGTCAGCTCTCGCCTTGCCCAGATGTTGTTCCAGTTCATCGCGCCGATCCTCCAACGCAATGACTTCCTGGCGATACTGCAGGCTATCGCCCCCCTTGCCTTGACCTGCCGCCAATCGCGCTGTTACCGCTGTGGTCAGCAGATGGTTTTCCGCATCGATCTGGTCCAGCAGAGCGCGCTGTTGCTGCAAAAAATAGACCCTGAGCCATGCCAGCAAGGTCTGACGCTTTACGGATAACCGCTCGATCTCCAGCTCTGCCCCAGCCCGGGCCACATTGGCCTCCGCCAGGCGTCGTGCGGCTTCTCGCTTGTCACCGTTGGTGATTTCCTGCATCACCCCGATCCGCTGCATGGTCATGAAATCACGCGTGCTGTTCCAGGCTTCAGAACCCTGTACCGGCAAGTTGTCCACGCCCATCACCAGTTTGGGATCAGGCAATTCTCCTGCCGAGACGCGTGCTGCACGCGCGGCCGTGACGGTGTTTTGGCGGCCTCTGAGTTCTGAGGCACGATCTTCGGCAATTCTGAGCGCTTCATCAAAGGTCAACGCGTGACTGGCCAAGGCCCAAGTGGCCAGCAGGATAGCCAGTACGAATCGCTGGCGAGGCGCTTTCGATATTCCAGACATGATGGTCTTTCTCCAGCAAATAACAGAATTCGTGTCGCGAACCGCTGCGACACGCCCTGGATCTGAGGAGAAGACCTAGATTCGGAAAACCTGGTACTGGATGCGGAGCGGCGGAGAGCCTTCCGTTAAGGAAAGAAAAGGGTGATGAATGAAGATGCCGGACGGCGTGCCGTTGCCAGCCGTTGGTTGGAGAACTTCAAAAAGGGTGACCAGAGCGGCCGACGGAAGGTCAGGCACGGATGAGGTTTGATGTGACTGCGCAGATTGCTCGCAATGGGCGAGGCAAAGCGGAGAAGGTTGATCACCCGTAGTGGTGGGCGAGCTGTCCATTCCGATGCAGTCCGCAGGCATCGGCGCTGACACCTTAACCAGAGTACTTGTGACAGGCGACTGTTGGGAACACGCGTGCGCCGCCATCACGAACTGACCCCAGGCCAGCATCATGATGACAAACAGTGAAATCTGGAAGCGCGTTTTTTTCCTATACATGGCAATTTATTGTAGCAGAATCTCTGAGAATTTCATAGCCAACTATGGGGGTCAGCAATTATGGAAAATCTTGGCTGGCCTGGGCCCGTTGAATTTTTGCCTGTTTGTCAGGCGCTAGGTGTCCTGATGGCGGGTATCACTGCGATCTGTTCGGGCTTATATCGGCAGTCTGTTTGGCGGTTGCTGGACTCCGGCGAGGTAACCAATGCTTCCGAACTCGCACGCCGGTTCAAACTGGAACCAGGTTGGGTGGCCGAGGTGCTACGGATGACCATGTTGGCGCCGGACATCGTGCAGGCCATCGTCGAGGGGCGCCAGCCGCGCAATCTCAACCTGCATGCAGTGCGTGGCCGGCAGGCGGAGGTTCCGTTGGACTGGCAGGAGCAGCGAGTGCTGTTCGGATTTCAAGACAGCGGCAGGAAGTTGAGTGCCGTTGTCAATG
>JAGWIW010000100.1 GCA_028866015.1 Betaproteobacteria bacterium | reverse complement strand
TTGTTTTCGAGGGCAGTGCGATCGGCAATGAGCGCATCGGGGTAATAGCTGGTAATCAGGTGATACCAGTTGCGGCGCACAAGGCGCTCGGGGTCTTCCGTCAGATTGCGGGTATAGAGGCGCGAACCGATGCGGCGCAGCTCACCACGAGCGACGGCCTCGTACACGGCCTTGGAAATGGCAGTGTGCGAGACGAAAACCTCTGGGCATGTGCTGACGGAAAATTCGGGCATTAAGCTGGCCTTTCAGTGTCAGTTTACCGAATATTCCTGATTTAAGGAAGCGAATTTCCGAAAAAATAGGACTTAAAAATCCCATCCTCGGAGAAATTCGGTCAAAACGGCCTGAATCAAGGACCTGAATCGGAATTTCCCACGCTTAACGGACCGGCCTTCCGAAAAAGTCGGAGATAAGCTGGGCGACCAATTTTCCCCAGTCACAGAGCGCTGCCAATTTGCGGACCGGCAAAAACGCATAGCCAGACTTAGCGATTTGCGAGAATCGCAAACCGTCGCCCGGCGTGGGGGACCACCCTCCACTCGCCGCTTCTTCGCCTCAAAGACGTCTTCGTCGTCATCGCAACGGCAGAGACGGATCATCCGCTCCAAATGCAGCAGCGAAATGGTGAAGTCGTATCGGTCCGAGGTCCAAGCGATTTTCTCAGGGGCGTCAGCGATTTGCGACCGAAACCCGGCAATCTCCACGCGGCCCGAATCGAGCCGTCATGTCCACAGCAACGCACCCCGACTCCAAGGCCAATCCGTTGGCCGCCTCAAAGCCTCCTTCAATCAACCCGTGAAGGGTCCGCTACGCGTTCGCGTGCGGCCACTGCGTCTGCGCCTTCGTGGTGATTGCGGCTTTGCGCCGTCTGTCCGGGGCCTGTCGAGCGGGGATGGTCCCTGCTTGCGAGACAGGAGCTCGAACATGTCACTCGCCATCGCACAGCGCAACGCCTGGAGCCTCGCCCGCACCCTTATGGTCTGCGTCACCCTGTTCCACGCCGGTAGCGGCTACGCCGTCGTTCCCACTTCCGAGTTCGACGGTGATCCCGGCAGCGTGATCCACGAATATGACCCGTTCAACCCCTGAACGCGCCAAACTGCGGATCGAGCGCTGGCCGGCTGCCCATCGGGTATTCCGGTCTGCGCCCATGTCTGCTATCGATTTCAGGCACATTGCGCTGCGGTGGAGGTGGAGAGCGCGTCCCTTGCCCTTGGCTTCAAGGAGGACGCCATGTTGATCGGCCTTACCCTGATAATCGTAGCTGTTTTCATGTGCTGCGCGCTGCTTTTTCGCCTTTCGATCTACGCCCTGCCGCTGTTCGTTGCATTTCTTGCTGGATCGGCGACATATCGC
Source organism: Betaproteobacteria bacterium (assembly GCA_028866015.1). Classification (GTDB taxonomy): domain Bacteria; phylum Pseudomonadota; class Gammaproteobacteria; order Burkholderiales; family Ferrovaceae; genus JAKBAT01. The sequence continues at coordinate 1,674 of JAGWIW010000100.1, read as the reverse complement.
AGCGACAGCGGCATCGTTGCTGCGCTTGCCGCTGCGGCCATTGCCGCGATCACGCTGCTCGCTGCAGCTCAGCTCGCGCTGGGCTTCGCAAAGTTCGGCCTCACGCGGGCGGCGGTCGGCGTGGCCTTTGCCGCTCCAGCCGCAGTCGCCGGCTATCACGCGGTCCACGGCATCGCGGCCCTGACCATGCCCCACGGCGCATGGCAGCTATCCGTTTCGCTGCTCGGTGCCGCAGTCATCGCAGCCGCTTCCTGGGCGCAATGGAGCCGCGCCAGTCTCTAGTATCGGCATTCCTCGAAGCCCCGCCCGGCAGGTGCCGGACGGGGCAGGCACGGTCAGATCGCCCGTTACGAGGAGCGTGCTGAAATCAGAGGCGGTCTGTCTTCTCTGTTCCGGGTCGAGTCGGTCAGGGCATTTGCCAGGTCGAGCCTGAATACGACCGTGCGGCCTATTGAGGTCAGGTCAGTGGCGGACCGATTGCGGGATCCCGAACAGAACGGTGCAGGCGCATTGTAGTCGCCGAGGCTCGGAGATGCGGTAGCGATCAGCCGTCACGCGACGGACGAAATCGCCCTGTTCAATGCTCGGTCTGGCAAGCCCTGGCAGGGCCACGGATTCCTGCTCAAGTATGACCCAAGCCCAATGCCGCCTCTTCAATGGCTCTGGTTGGCAGGGGATGGCTTCGCCGCTTGATCCCTTGCTGCAACGCCGTCTGCGCCGACTTTCTTCCCCTGGGCGTGCCGCCCATTCCTCGCGAGGCAAGAAAGCCGCCTGGCCGCCGTCCTCCACTCCGTTTCGGCCGTCCCGGTGCAGCGGGCACAAGCCCCTGCCTTCAACCAGCCATCGAGGCCGCGATGGGCGCGGGTTCGACAAACTTGAAGGAGGCCATCATGGCAAACATCGGAACTTTCACCAAGACCGGCAACGAATACAAGGGCGAGATCGTCACCATGTCGGTGCAGCAGAAGAACGTCCGCATCGTCCCGGAAGCCAGCGACAACGAGAACGCGCCGTCGCACCGGGTCTTCGTCGGCCGCGCGGAAATCGGCGCCGCCTGGACCAAGACCTCGAACGAAGGCCGCGACTATCTCTCGGTCAAGCTCGACGATCCCAGCTTCACCGCCCCGATCTTCGCCAACCTGTTCGACGACGAAGATGACAAGTCCTACAACCTGATCTGGTCGCGCGCTCGCCGCACCAACGGCGACTGACCGCCAAGCCAGCCCCGCCCGGCACCTGCCGGGCGGGGCTTCGGCATGTTCATTCCTCGCGACCGGCGGGCGGATCAGCGAGAAGATCGGCGGGCTTCACTTGCAGCGCCTGGGCTGTCTCATGGATCGAGAGAAGGGTCGCATTCTGGCCACCACGTTCGATCATGCTGATATAAGCGCGATCGACGCCCATGCGTTCGGCGACCGCTTCCTGACTGAGGCCGGCTACGACGCGATAGTGGCGCACGTTCGCGCCAAACACCTTACGGATATCCATCCATAGCTTAGAAACCGGTCGCGTATCTTGATGCTACGTATTATAATACGCGCCTCATCCGCGCGCGCGAACGACGTCGACCTGCCAATGGCACAAAAGGGGAAACCGAGTTCGACCGGAATATGCTAGGATTAGCAAAATCATAACGAGTCGAGGTCGTAATGGCGCCATGACTGCGCCGCCGTT
>JAGWIW010000043.1 GCA_028866015.1 Betaproteobacteria bacterium | reverse complement strand
GAAGCCACGCCTTTCTTCTTGAGCTTGTCCTTCATCATCATCGTGGCCATGGTTTCCATGCCGGGCAGCATCTGCACGAACACCGGCATGGGCACCGGCATGGGCATGGCCGGGTTGGCGAGCGGGCTGATCTTTACGTCAGACAGGTCTTTGCGCAGCAGCTGCAGGCCATAAAAAGTGAAAAACACCTGGACGTCGTAGCCCAGGGCGGCCGCCGTGGACGCCAGGATGAACGGCGGATAGGCCATGTCCAGGGTGCCCTTGGTGGCGATGATTGCCATTTTCTTCATGCGACGTGCTCTCCTCTCAGGGCGCCGGTTATTTCTTTTTCAGCAGGAAAATGTATTCGCCGGCCGCCTCGGTGGTGGACAGCAGTTCGTTGCCGGTCTGGTTGGAAAAGGCCTGCATGTCCTTGACCGAGCCGCAGTCCGTGGACACCACGCGCAGCACCTGGCCGGCGGTCATGTCAGCGAGGGACTTCTTGGTTTTGAGGATGGGCAGCGGGCAGTTGAGTCCGCGGGCGTCCAGTTCTTTATCGACTTGCATGTGACAGTGTCTCCTTCAGTGAATGGGGGTTGATGCCGGCAACTTTCCAGGGGCCCGGTCACGCCATCCATGGTTGCCATTAGCGTGAATTACGGCGAAGCCGTCTATAGCTCCCTCGGGGTATGGGATATAACCCATGTGAGCTACACCGCGGGCTTCAGGTCTGCCCCCAGGGCAGACCGTCATGGCGCCAGCCGTTGATGGCATTGCGGTGGTGGCGATCGTCCAGGTCGCCTTCAAAGCCATGCAGCACATTGTAGACATTGGACAGCCCCGCCTTCTCAAGCGCCACCCCGGCATCCACGGAACGTTTGCCCGAACGGCAAATCAGCACCACCGGGCGGTCGGAGCTGGCCAGCTTTTTCACCTGGGGCACGAAATTGGGATTGATGTCCCAGTCCGGACCGTCGATCCAGGGAATCAGCACCGACCCGTGGGGGTGCCCTACAAACATGTGCTCCATTTCACTGCGCACGTCCACGAACACGGCTTCCGGTTCGGCCTGCAGCAATGCATGGGCTTCCTTGGGCGTGAGATGTTTCATGCGGGGAATCCCTCCTCGGCAGCTTTGTGCAACGCAACACTATTTAGAATTGTAATTATCTTCAACAGGTATGCTATTCTCAAAATCAACAGTTTGTTGGCTCCTGGAGGCCATTTGAACCACCCCCATTTCCATCCTGCAGCCCATGCGCCGCTGGCCGGCATGCCCGAATTCGGCATGCCGCCCATCGAGCCGGACAAGCCTCTGGAAGCCCTGCTCGAAGGTTTTCTGGACACCATCATGCGCATGACCGGGGCCCTGGGGGGCGCCATTCGCCTGGTGTCCGGCACCGATCCTGAATTATACCTCGGGGCCAGTCGCGGGTTGCCGGCAGAGCTGTCGCAAAAGGAATCCCGCGTGGGCATCGCCTGCGGCGTTTGCGGCGAGGCGGTGCAGGAAGGCCGGGTGCACTACAGCGACAGCGCCTACTGCGCCGAGCGCACGCCCGGCACCTTTTTCAGCACCAGCTGCCGCGGGGTGGTGGCCGTGCCCCTGGATTTCCGCGGGCAACGCATTGGCGTGTTCAACCTGTTTTTCGGCGAAGCGCGCACCATCGGACCGGAAGTGACCCCGCTGCTGGGCTCCTACGCCGAGCTGATCGGACTCACCCTGGAAAACGCCCGCCTCATGCGCGAAAACCAGCGCATGAACCTGCTGGCCGAGCGCCAGGCCATCGCCAACGAAATCCATGACAGCCTGTCGCAAAACCTGTTCTACGGACGCCTGCGCATGAGCGTGCTGGGCGAAGCCCTGCGCACGGGTGACCAGGCCCTCACCGAACGCTGCCTGGACGACATCGGCGAAGCGCTCGATTCGGGCCAGAAGGCCGTGCGCGAGCTGATCACCCATTTCCGCAGCCAGATGGACCCGCTGGGACTGCACCATGCGCTGCAGATGCTGATTGACAGCCTGAAGGCGCGCTCCTCCATCTCCTTTGAGTTCGTGCACCCCAGCATCCATCCCGAGCTCACCCTGGAGCAGGAACTGCAGGTGTTTCACGTGCTGCGCGAAGCGCTCAACAACGTGGTGCTGCATTCCCAGGCCACCCAGGCGCGCCTGGCCGTCACGCGCGAAGGCTCGCTGCTGCTGTTCGAAGTGACGGACAACGGCCTGGGCATGGCGGACCCCGCCTCGCCGGCGGGCCACTACGGCCTCACCATCATGCAGGAGCGGGCGCGCCGCATCGGCGCCTCACTCGACATCCACAGTGCAGCCGGCGTGGGCACGCGCATCGTACTGACCCTGCAAACCGCCTGAGAATTTTTCCATGATGACTGTAGCCGCACCCACCCCCACTGCTTCCGAAGCCCTGCGCGTCGCCCTGGTGGACGACCACGGCCTGTGCCGGCGCGGCCTGACCGAACTGCTCACCAACCGCTACGGCATCCAGGTGGTGGGCGCCACCGACAGTCCGGTGGAACTGGACACCCTGCTGGTGGAACAGAAGCCGGACCTGGTGGTGATGGACCTGCGCATGGACCCCATCAACGGCCTGCAGCTGCTGGAAAAAATCCGCAAGGACGGGCACCAGACGCCGGTGGTGATTCTGACCATGAGCGACACCGAGTCGGATCTTGCCTCCGCCCTGCGCGCCGGCGTGCGCGGCTACCTGCTGAAGGACATGGCGCCTGACGACGTGGTGGACGGCATCCGTCGCGTGGCTTCGGGGGAAATGGTGGTGGCGCCCTCCATGACCATGAAGATGATCAGCATCCTGCAGAAGGGCAACACCAAGGAAGACTACCAGAATTCGCTCAAGCAGCTCACGGAACGCGAGCGGGAAATCCTGCGGCTGCTGGCCGAAGGCAGCACCAACAAGGCCATCGCGCGCACGCTGGGCATCAGCAACGACACCGTGAAGCAGCACGTGCGCCACATCCTCAACAAGCTCAACCTCAGTTCACGCGTGGAAGCGGCCGTGCTGTTTGCCGTGGAACAGAAAGCCATCTCCAAGGGCTCGTGACGAGCCCCCGGGCTACAGGCCGAACAGGCGGTTGATCCAGTAGCCGCCCACGCTCAGGAACAGGAACAGCAGGCCCGCCAGCACCAGGGGCTTGAATCCCGCCTGCTTGATGGAGCCGGCCGACGTGCGCAGGCCCAGCGAGAACATGGCCATGGTGAGCAGGAACAGGTCCACCTGGAGAATCACGTCCACCAGCGGCTTGGGCAGCACGTTGAGGCTGTTGAAACCGCTCACCGCCACAAACCACACCGCAAACCAGGGCACCATGGGACGCTGGCGCACGCCTGCTTCCGATGTGCTGCCGCGGCTCAACGACAGCGAGAGCAGGATCAGGAACGGGGAGAGCATCATCACGCGCAGCATTTTCTCGATCACGGCATTGCCCGCCGCCATGTCGCTCACGGCACGGGCCGCCGCCACCACCTGCGCCACTTCATGCACGGTGGATCCCACGTACAGGCCATAGGCCGCCTCGCTGAAACCCAGGTAGGGATAGAGCAGTGGGTAGACGAACATGGACAGCGTGCCAAACACCACCACCGTGGCAATGGCCACCGACACCTTGTGGGCATGGCTGCGCACCACCGGTTCCGTGGCCAGCACCGCGGCCGCGCCGCAGATGGAGCTGCCGGCGCCGATAAGGATTACGGTGTCGCGGTCCATCTTGAGGAAGCGCAGCCCGATCAGCAGCGTGAGCCCGAAGGTGCAGGCGATCATGAGCGCGTCCATGAGGATGCCGGCCCAGCCCACATGGGCAATCTGGCCAAAGGTGATGCGAAACCCGTACAGGATCACGCCCAGGCGCAGCAGCGTGCTTTTGGAGAAGTCGACCCCGGCGCCGCAGCTGTGGGCCATGCGTCCGAACACGGTGTTGCCCAGCACCATGCCCAGCACGATGGCGAGCGTGAGGGAGGACAAACCCAGCTTGAGCAGGGACGGCAGGTTGGCCAGCTGCATGATGACGATGCTGGAAACCCCGGCGAACAGGAGTCCGGGCAGGCGTCCCTGGAAGGTGTCATGGAAGGCGCGGTGCATGGTAGATCATCCCGTTCTATGGTTAGGTCAGGGAGTAATTTGCACCGGACAGCCGCATAACTCAAATTGATTATTTTCATGTTTTCATTACAATAAGTTATGCACATACCCTTTCCCGCCCTGCGCGCCTTTGCCGCCGTGGCCCGCCTGGGCAGTTTCACGGCCGCGGCCCAGGCGTTGCACCTGACCCAGCCCGCCATTTCGAAATCGGTGCGCGAGCTGGAAACCCTGCTGGAAACCCCGCTGCTGGAACGCCTGCCGCGCGAACTGCGCCTCACTGACGCGGGCAACGCCCTGTATGAGCACGCGCGCGCCATTTTTGCCCTGGAACAGGCGGCACTGGACGACCTGCAGGCCCGTCGCGGCCTGCAGAAAGGACGGCTGGCGGTGGGCGCCAGCACCACCATCGCCGCCTTCTGGCTGCCCCCCTACCTGGCCCGCTTTGCCGGGCTTCACCCCGGCATCGAACTGAGCCTCTTTTCCGGCAATACGGCAGCCATCGCCCAGGCGGTGCAGGACGGCCAGGTGGATGTGGGTCTGGTGGAAGGGCCGGTATCGGAAGCGCCGCTGGAATGCACCCCCTGGCGCAACGAGCTGCTCACGCTGGTGGGCCCGCCCGGCACGCCGCTGGCGCTCTCCGAGCTCAACGCCCTGCCCTGGATCGTGCGCGAACAGGGTTCCGGCACAGCCCAGGTGGTGGACGAATTCCTGCAGCGCACGGGACTCTCCCCCACGCGACGCATCACCGTGGGCAGCAACACCGCCATCGTGCAGATGGTGCTGTCGGACGCGGGGGTGGCGCTGGTGCCGCGCATCATGGTGGAGGCGCTGCTGCAGTCAGGGGAACTGCAGGAAATTCCGGTGCCGGGGGGGACGGTGATTCGCCCCCTGAACCGGCTCACGTTGCGGGAGCGCCCGGCCAGCGCCGCCCGCGAAGCGTTTGAAGCGCTGCTTAAACGGTAAAGATGGTGGAACCGGTGGTGCGCCGCGCTTCCAGGTCGCGGTGGGCCCGTTCGGCTTCGCGCAGCGGATAGCGCTGGTTGATGGTGATTTTGACGATGCCCTGCTCCACCACCTCGAACAATTCCGCGGCCGAAGCCAGCAGATCGGTGCGCCGCGCCGTGTAGGTGGCCAGCGTGGGACGGGTGATGAAGAGCGAACCCTTGGTGGCGAGCTGGTTGAGGTCAAAGGCCGGCACCGGGCCGGACGACTGACCGAACAGGGCGAGCGTGCCCAGGGGCGCCAGGGAGTCGAGCGAACGCTCGAAGGTGTCGCGTCCCACCGAGTCGTACACCACCTGGACCTTGCGGCCATCGGTAATGTCCATCACGCGGGCCTGAAAATCTTCCTGGGTATAGATGATGGTGTGGTCGCAGCCATGGGCGCGCGCAAGCTCCGCCTTCTGCTCGTTGCCCACGGTGCCGATGACCGTGGCACCCAGGGATTTGGCCCACTGGCACAGGATGAGGCCGACCCCGCCGGCCGCCGCATGCACCAGGATGGTGTCGCCGCGCTTGACCGGATAGGTGCGCCGCAGCAGGTACTGGGCGGTCAGCCCCTGCAGCATCATGGCGGCCGCCTGGCCGTCGGAAATCACGCCGGGCAGGGCCACCAGACGTTCGGCCGGCATGAGCCGGGCTTCCGAATAGGCGCCCAGGGGGCCTGAAGCGTAGGCCACGCGGTCGCCCACCTTGAATTCGGTGACGTCGGGGCCCACCGCTTCCACCACGCCGGCCGCTTCCAGCCCCGGAATGGCCGGCAGCTGCACGGGATAAAGTCCGGTGCGGTGGTACACGTCGATGTAGTTGAGCCCCACGGCACGGTGCTGCAGCCGCACCTGACCCGGCCCGGGTTCTCCCACGGACACCGATTCCCATTTCAGGACTTCAGGACCGCCGGTTTGATGAAAACGGATGGCGTGGGTCATTTCAGAGGCTCCTTCGGTTTGTCATTTTAAGAACTTGAAAGTGGGCTGTTTTTGGCCTGTTCTGATTCTACCCGGCCGGGCAGTTTATGGGAATGAGGTGGGTCAACCGCACCTGGCGTTCGTCCAGGGTGGCGCGCAGGGCGTAGGCTTCCACGCCCCCCTCCAGCGCCTGGCGCAGGGTGCGTCCGTAGTCGGGGTCGATCTGGTCCGCAGGGCGCACTTCCGTCACGTCGTCGCGCTGCACGCAAAACACCAGCACCGCCCGCGCCCCTTCCTGCACCATGCCCATGAGCTCGCGCAGGTGCTTGGTACCGCGCGTGCTGACGGCGTCGGGAAAGAGGGCAACGCCCTGATCCACCGCCGCCGTGACGTTTTTCACTTCCAGGTAGCAGTCCGGCAGCCCGGGTGCGGAAAGCAACCAGTCGATGCGACTTTTTTCAGTGCCATAGCGCACTTCCGAACGTTTGTTGATGTAATTTCCAAGCCCGGGCAGCAGCCCCTGCTCCAGCGCCTCGCCCACCAGGGCGTTGGCCCGATGGGTATTGATGCCCACCCGCGCGCTGCCCACGGCCACCTGCTCCCAGGTGAACCGGCAGCGCCGTTCGGGGTTGCCCGAATCGGACAGCCACACCGGGGAACCGGGGGTGAGGCAACCCAGCATCGAGCCGGTGTTGGGCACGTGCACGGTGAGGGGCTCGCCGCCGGGCAGGATCACATCGGCCAGGAAGCGCTGGTAACGGCGCACCAGTTGCGCCGGCTGCAGGGGGACCGGAAACTCCATGGCCCCCTCAGGGCAGGTCGAACAGCAGGATTTCGGCGCGCCCGGGCGAACCCAGGGCAATCTGGTCGGCCTGGGAAATGCGGGCGCCATCGCCCGCCCGCATCAGGTGCCCATCCACCACCAGGTCGCCCGTGGCCACCTGCAGGTAACCGCGCCGGCCGGGTTCGAAATGGTATTCCAGGGTGTCGTCCTCGTTGAGGATGGCGGCATGGATGAACACGTCCTGGTGGACAGTGACGGAACCGTCGCGGCCGTCCGGGGACGCCACCAGCTTGAGGCGCGAGGTGCGGGTTTCCGGGGCAAAGCTTTTCTGTTCGTAGCCGGGCTGCAGGCCGGGCCGGTCGGGCAGGATCCATATCTGCAGGAAATGCACCGGATCCGTGGGCGAGGCGTTCATTTCGCTGTGGGTCACCCCTGTGCCGGCGCTCATGCGCTGCACGTCCCCGGGGCGGATGACGGAGCCGTTGCCCAGGCTGTCCTGGTGTTGCAGGGCCCCTTCCAGCACATAGGTGATGATTTCCATGTCGCGGTGGGGATGGGTGCCAAAACCCATGCCGGGCGCCACCCGGTCTTCGTTGAGCACTCGCAGCACGCTGAACCCCATCTGGGCAGGGTCGTAATAGTCCGCAAAGGAGAAGGTGTGGTGGCTGTCGAGCCAGCCGTGGTTGGCATGGCCGCGATCCCGGCTGCGTCGCAAAGCAATCATGGCATTTCCTTATTATTTTGGCCCGTTTTTCGGGGCCACCCGTTTGATTTTGGGGCGGTCCGCTTCATAATCAAGCCGATTATCACAAAATGTCTTGCACAACGGCCCAGAAATCGTAACAAATGCCTGATTCTTTTGTCATTCGTGGCCGTTTTGCCCCGTCTCCCACCGGCCCCCTGCATTTCGGCTCGCTGGTGGCAGCGCTGGGCAGCTACCTTTGCGCCAAAAGCCGCGGGGGCGAATGGCTACTGCGGGTGGAAGACCTGGATACCCCGCGCAATGTTCCGGGCGCTGAAGCATCCATCCTCGCCTGCCTGGAGCGCTATGGGCTCACCTGGGACGGACCCGTGACGCGCCAGAGCGACCGCATCCCGCTCTACCAGGCGGCGCTGGAGCACCTGCTGGCGGCGGGACTGGCCTACCCCTGCGGCTGCAGCCGCCAGGAGGCCGGGGACGTGTACCCCGGCACCTGCCGCAAGGGCCTCGCCCCCGGAAAAGTAGCACGCGCTTTCCGCTTCAAAGTCAATGCGTTGCAATCTTGTTTTCAGGATGAACTTTATGGAACGCTGTGCCAGGATCTGGCGCGGCAGGTGGGCGATTTCGTGGTCCGGCGCGCCGATGGCCCCTTTGCCTACCAGCTGGCCGTGGTGGTGGACGATGCCGCCCAGGGCGTGACCGAGGTGGTGCGCGGCGCCGACCTGTTGGATTCCACCCCGCGCCAGGTGGCGCTCCAAATTGCCCTGGGACTACCCACCCCGCGCTACCTGCACCTGCCGCTGGCGCGCACCCGGGAGGGAGAGAAGCTGAGCAAGCAGACCGGGGCCGCCACCGTGACACCGGATGCCCCCACCCTGCGCGCGGCCCTGCGCTTCCTGGGCCAGCCGGAGCCTCCGGCGAGCCTGGGAAACAACCTTAAGTCGATTATTGAATACGCCACAGAATATTTTGATTATAAAAGAATAAAAACAGATGAAATCCCCGCAACACTCGCGCCCCCTGCTGCTTAAAAGCGTACCCGCCGTGTTTGTCGTCCTGTGGGCGACGGGCTTTATCGGGGCCAAGTTTGGCCTGCCCTACGCCGAGCCCATGACGTTCCTGGCCTGGCGCATGGGACTGGCCACCCTGGTGCTGCTGGCCTTTGCCCTGCTCACCCGGGCGCCCTGGCCGCCCACCCCGCTGGCCGCCATCCACGTGACGGTGGCCGGGCTGCTGGTGCACGGGGGTTACCTGGGCGGGGTGTTTGAAGCCATCCGGCACGGCATGCCCTCCGGCCTGGTGTCCCTCATCGTGGGCATGCAGCCGGTGCTGACCTCCCTGGTGGCCATTGCCCTGCTGGGCGAGCGGCTGTCCCTGCGCCAGTGGCTGGGACTGGGTCTGGGGCTGGTGGGGCTGATTCTGGTGCTGGGACACCGGGTGGCCTTGAGCGACCTCACCTGGACTTCCGGCGGGCTGGCGCTGTTTGCGTTGGTCTCCATCAGCCTGGGGACGGTGTACCAGAAGCGGTTTTTTGCGGGGGTGGACCTGCGCACCGGCGGAGTGCTGCAGTACGCAGCGTCCGGACTGTGTTACATGGCGCTCGCCTGGGCCTTTGAAACCCGGCACGTGATCTGGTCCACCACCTTTGTGCTGGCGCTGGGCTGGTCGGTGCTGGGATTGTCGCTGGGGGCGGTGGCCCTGCTCTACCGGCTGCTGCGGGAAGGCGCGGCTTCGCGCGTGTCGAGCCTGCTCTACCTGGTGCCGCCGGTGACGGCCCTGATCGCCTTCGCCGCTTTCGGGGAGACGCTCACCTTACCCGCCTTGTGCGGCATGCTGCTGGCCGTGCTGGGGGTGGCCCTGGTGGTGGCCTGACAGGCGGGCGTCGAGCCACTGCACCCAATGCTGCACCGGAGTGTCGGTGCCGGCCGCCAGGTGCAGCAGGCAGCCGATGTTGGCCGTAAGGATGAGGTCCGGACGACCGGATTCCAGGGCGGCGATCTTGTTGGCCTGCAACTGCCGCGACAGGTCCTTCTGCAGCAGGGAATAGGTGCCGGCCGAACCGCAGCACAGATGGGGGTCGGGCACCGCCGTGAGGGTGGCGCCGGCGGCCACGAGCAGGCGCTCCACCACGCCCTTGAGCTTTTGCCCGTGCTGCAGGCTGCAGGGGGAATGAAAGGCCACCGGGCCGCCGGGGGCGGCTTCGGCCTTCCCCATCAGGCGCTCCAGGGTGCCGGGGCCGGCTGTTTCCAGCGCCTGCAGCAGCGCTTCCGACACGTCGCGCGCCAGCGCCGAAATCTGCTGGGCGCGGTCCGAATAGGCCGGATCGTTGCGCAGGGCATGGCCGTAATCCTTGAGCTCCGTGCCACAGCCGCTGGCCGTGACCACGATCGCTTCCACCCCGCCCTGCTCGACCACGGGCCACCAGGCGTCGATGTTGCGCCGCATGGCCTCCAGCGCGCCGGCTTCGTCTGCCAGGTGATGGGCGATGGCGCCGCAGCAGCCGGCACCGGGGCTCGACACCAGGGAAACCCCGAGGCGATCCAGCAGGCGGGCCGCCGCCGCGTTGATTTCCGGGGCCAGCACGGGCTGCACACAGCCCGCCAGCACCAGCATGCGCCGCGCATGGCGCGGCGCGGGCCAGGCGCCCGGCGGACGGTAGGCCGGAATCTTGCGGCGCAGGGTGCTGGGCAGCACCGGCCGGATGACCCGCCCGGCCGCCACCAGGGGCCGGAACAGCAGGGGCCGGGGCAACACGGTCTTGAGGACCCAGCGCGTGAAGCGCTCGAACGCCGGACGTGCCACCCGGGATTCGGCCTCCACCCGGCCAATGTCCACCAGCCGGCCGTACTGCACGCCCGAAGGGCAGGTGCTTTCGCAGGAGCGGCAGGTGAGGCAGCGGTCCAGGTGGCGCTGGGTGAGGCGCGACACGGGCTGCCCTTCCAGCATGTTCTTCATGAGGTAGATGCGCCCGCGCGGGCTGTCCAGCTCGTCCCCCAGCAGCTGGTAGGTGGGACAGGTGGCGAGGCAGAAGCCGCAGTGCACGCAGGTGCGCAGGATGCGTTCGGCTTCCTGTCCGGCCGGGGTATCGCGGAATGCGGAGTCGAGGGCAGCGTACATGGTCAGAAATTGCCCGGCAGACCCGGGTTTAAAATCCCTTTTGGATCAAAGGCGTGCTTAAGCCTTCTGTGAATTTGCGCGAGGATGGGATCCAGCCCTCCAAAGCAGGGTGCCGCCGGATGCCCGCCGCGCAACAGGAGCGCATGCCCCCCCGCGTCGCAGGCGGCTTTCTGCACCTGGGAGGCGGCATGCTCGGAGGCGAGCCAGCGCAGGGCCCCGCCCCACTCCGTGAGCAAGGCCCCGGATAAACCCAGCGGCGGCGCACTGCTTTTGACGGCCAGCCGCCACAGGGGCTTGTCCGTCTGGAAACAGGCGGCGCTCTGTTCACGCAAGGCGCTCCACCAGGCAGCGCCGTCCGCCACCACCTCGCCCCCCAGGCGGGCTTGCGCCGCCCGCACCGCCACTTCGGCGCCGGAGAGGCGCGCGCGCAGGCGGCCGTTGTGGAAACTGGTGGCGGACACCGGCAACGGCTGGCCACCCCACTGGTTCATGCGCTCGAGGGCCACCCCTTCCTGCAGGGCCCATTCCAGCGTGAGTTCAAAGGGCGGCCGGGGCAGGACCTTGAGGGAGACTTCCGTGATCACGCCGAGCGACCCGAAGGCCCCGGCCATGAGGCGCGACAAGTCAAACCCCGCCACGTTCTTGATCACCTGCCCGCCAAAGGACAGGTCCCGTCCCAGACCGTCAATCAGGCGCACGCCCAGCACGAAATCGCGGGCGGAGCCGGCCGCGGCACGGCGCGGGCCGGACAGGCCGCAGGCGATGGTGCCGCCGAGGGTGGCGTTGGGCCCGTAATGGGGCGGCTCGAAAGCCAGCATCTGGCCCTGGGCGCCCAAGAGCGCTTCCACCTCGGACAGCGGCGTGCCGGCACGCACGGTCAGCACCAGTTCGCTCGGTTCGTAATCCACCACCCCGCGGTAGGGGCGGATGTCCAGGGTGCGCTCGGCCTGGGCGCACACCCAGAAGCTTTTGCTGTCGCCGCCTTGCAGGCGCAAGGGCGTGCCGGCCGCATGGGCGGCACGCACCTGGTCGATGAGGGATTGCAGTTCGGCTTGCATCAGAATCGGGGCAGTTCGGGATGGGGCAATTCGTTGTGGTGCACGTGCATGCGGCCCATTTCCGCACAGCGGTGCAGCGTGGGGACGGCCTTGCCGGGGTTGAGCAGGCCTTCGGGGTCGAAGGCCGCCTTCACGGCATGGAACAGGGAAAGCTCATCCGGTGTGAATTGAACGCACATCTGGTTGATCTTCTCCACCCCCACCCCGTGCTCGCCGGTGATGGTGCCGCCCACTTCCACGCACAGTTCCAGGATCTTGCCGGCAAAGGCTTCCGTGCGCTCAAATTCACCCGGCTTGGCGGCATCGAACAGGATCAGGGGGTGCAGGTTGCCGTCCCCCGCATGGAACACGTTGGCCACTTCCAGGCCGTATTCGCGCCCCAGTTCATAGATGCGCTTCAACACCGACCCGAGGCTGCGGCGCGGAATGGTGCCGTCGATGCAGTAGTAGTCGGGCGAGAGGCGCCCCACCGCCGGAAAAGCCGCCTTGCGCCCGGCCCAGAACTTGAGGCGCTGGGCCTCGTCCTGGGAATAGCGGATTTCGATGGCGCCGGAGGATTCCAGGAGGGCCTGCATGCGCGCCATTTCGTCCGACACTTCTTCCGGCGTGCCATCGGATTCGCAGAGGAGCACCGCTTCCGCGCTTAAGGGGTAATCCGCGTGCACGAAGGCTTCCGCCGCGCGGGTGGCCGGCCCGTCCATCATTTCCAGGCCGGCGGGAATGATGCCGGCCGCAATGATGTTGGCCACGGCATTGCCCGCCTTTTCCACGTCGTCGAAGGCGGCCAGGATGGCCTTGGCCGTCTGGGGTTTGGGCAACAGCTTGACCGTCACTTCCGTGACCACGGCCAGCAACCCTTCGCTGCCAGTGATGAGGGCCATAAGGTCGTAGCCTGCAGCATCCAGCCCATCGCTGCCCAGTTCCACCACTTCGCCCGCCATGGTGACGGCGCGCACCTTCACCAGGTTATGCACCGTGAGGCCGTACTTGAGGCAATGCACGCCACCGGAGTTTTCCGCCACGTTGCCGCCGATGCTGCAGGCGATCTGGGAGGAAGGATCGGGCGCGTAATAGAGACCGTAGGGCGCCACCGCCTCGGAAATGGCGAGGTTGCGCACACCGGGCTGAACGCGCGCCACGCGCGCCTGGGGATCGATTTCCAGGATGCGCATGAAGCGCGACAGGGACAGCAGCACGCCATCCTTATGCGGCAGCGCACCGCCCGACAGGCCCGTGCCGGAACCGCGCGCCACCACCGGAATATGGGCTTCGTGGCAGTAGCGCAGCACCGCCTGCACTTCGGCTTCGGTGCGCGGCAGCACCACCACGTAGGGGAGCTGGCGGTAAGCGGACAGGCCATCGGTTTCGAAGGGCCGGACATCTTCGGGGTTGGTCAACACGGAACCGGGCGCCAGCCAGCGGGACAGGGCGGAGGCGATTTGAGCCTGGGAGATGGGCGCAGTCATGGAAGAACGGATAACCGTTGCTGTTTGCAGTCAGTCAGCCATTCTAACCGAAAAAAAAGCCCAACAGCGTTGGGCTTAGGCACTACGGGAGGAAGTAACCTTAAAAATCCAGGTTCAGGTTTCCATGTTACGCCGCTCACGATAATCCATGAGTTAAGTTTGTTATCTCTGCCATAACCGATTGGATATCGATCGTGGCCCCCGTCACCGCCACCCGCTTCTGCCGGCTGCCCGCGCCGGCGCGCAGCGCCACCTGGCGCACGGGCACGCCAAAGGTGTCCGCCAGGAAACGCAGCAGGGCTTCGTTGGCCTGGCCGTCCACGGGTGGGGCGGCCAGCCTCACTTTGATCGCATCGCCATACAGTCCGGCCCAGCCGGTGCGCTTGGCACCCGGCTGCACATGGAGCTGCAGCACCAGGGTGCCGTCGGCTTCCCGGTGCCAGGGGCCGTTCACGAGGTTTTTTTGGGGAGTCCGCCCAGGAGTGCCGGCACTTCGCGCGGCTTTTTGCCCATGCTGGCCAGCGGCGGGCGGCTGAAATGGGAACGGGACAGGCTGGCGCGCTCGGGTTCGGGTTCGCGCCGCACCTTGGGCTCAGCGGGCTCCTCCTCCACCGCTTCGGGGCGCGCGGCCTGCTCAGTGCGCGGCGGGCGTTCTGCACGGGGGGCGCGTTCCGGGCGGGCAGCCCGTTCGGGACGGGCGGGACGTCCGCCTTCCGGGCGGGCGCTGTCAAAGCCCTCCACCACCACGCGCTCGAGTTTCTGCTTGGTGAGCTTTTCGATGTCGGCCAGCTCGCGCAGTTCTTCGTCGCTCACCAGGGAAATGGCATGACCCAGGCTGCCGGCGCGGCCGGTGCGGCCGATGCGGTGCACGTAGTCTTCCGGCACATGGGGCAGTTCGTAGTTCACCACGTAGGGCATCTGGTCCACGTCCAGGCCGCGCGCCGCGATGTCCGTGGCCACCAGGATGTTGACCGTGCCGCCCTTGAAGTCTTCCAGGCTTTGGGTGCGGTGCGACTGGGTCTTGTCGCTGTGGATGGCGGCGGCGTTGATGCCGTCGCGCTCCAGCAGGCCGCACAGGCGGTTGGCGCCATGCTTGGTGCGGCAGAACACGATGGCCTGGGGAATGGGCAGGGTGCGGATGAGGTGCGTGAGCAGTTCGCGCTTGCGGTCCTTGTGCACCGGGTAGATGACCTGGCGCACCAGTTCGGAAGTGGCGTTGCGGCGGGCGACCTCGATGGTGACGGGATCGTGCAGGATACCTGACGACAACTTCTTGATATCGTCAGAGAACGTCGCCGAAAACAACAGGTTCTGGCGCTTTTTGGGCAGCAACGCCACGATGCGGCGGATGTCCGGGATAAACCCCATGTCCAGCATGCGGTCGGCTTCGTCCAGCACCAGGATTTCCACCTGGGAAAAGTTGATGGTGCGCTGCTGCACGTGGTCCAAGAGGCGCCCGGGGGTGGCCACCACGATTTCCACGCCGGCCATGAGGGCCTTGATCTGCGGGTCCATGTTCACGCCGCCATAAATGACGGTGGAACGCAGGGGCACGTACTTGCTGTAGGTCTTGACGCTCGCTTCCACCTGGGCCGCGAGTTCGCGCGTGGGGGTAAGCACCAGGCAGCGGATGGGGTGCTTGGCGGGCGACACGCTGCTGCTGGCCAGGGGCTGCAGGCGGTTGAGGATGGGCAGCGTGAAGCCGGCGGTTTTGCCGGTACCCGTCTGGGCGGCGGCCTGCACGTCTTTCCCCGCCAATACGACGGGAATGGCCTGGGCCTGGATGGGGGTGGGTTCGGTATAGCCTTCTTCTGCGACGGCGCGCAGGATTTCGGGCGAAAGCCCGAGGGATTCGAAACTCATGAAGTCACTCCTGATCGGCCTGTCAGCACGCCATGCATGCTGTCCCGGTCCAGGCGATGACAATTAACGGTTGAAGAAAGATCCAAAAAAAGACGCTGACCGGACTGCGTTGAGGTTTCGACAGCCATTGTACACGAAGATTCAATGGCTTAATGGGCATTCCGTGACATTCCCGGCGCCCTCCCCCATAATGAACTCTTCGGCCCCTCCAGGGTCAGAAACTGCAACGAACCGGGGGCGACCTGGTTTCGACGTGGGTTGCAAAGCAATGTAGGGCATACCGAGGACCAGTGACCTCGTAAATCCATCTGGAAACCTTATAGTTGCCAACGACGACAACTACGCCCTAGCCGCTTGACGGCTAGGCTCTGCACCGATTCTTCTCTGGGTCGGAGCCCGGGCAACCGGGTTGCAGAGTCATTTACAGAGAATCGCAAGCAGGGTGGGGTCGCTTCA
>JAGWIW010000042.1 GCA_028866015.1 Betaproteobacteria bacterium | reverse complement strand
AGATGCTGCTGGGCGCCGAAGACCTGTAACCCGTGGAAGCCAACCAACCTATGCGGCACATACTGTCTTTATTGCTGGAAAACGAATCGGGTGCCCTGTCGCGCGTGGCAGGACTGTTTTCCGCCCGCGGCTACAACATCGAATCGCTGACCGTGGCCCCCACGGAAGACCCCACCCTGTCGCGCATGACGGTGGTGACCAGCGGCTCGGAAGAGGTGATTGAGCAGATCACGAAGCAGCTCAACAAGCTGATCGACGTGGTCAAGGTGTTCGATTTGCAGGAAGGCCGGCACATCGAACGGGAACTGATGCTGGTGAAAGTGCGCGCAGAAGGCAAGGATCGCGAAGAGCTCAAGCGCACGGCCGACATCTTCCGCGGCCGCGTGATCGACGTGACCGACCGTACTTACACCATTGAACTGACCGGTCCGCGCGACAAGCTGGATGCCTTCCTGGAAGCCATCGATCGCGGACTGATTCTGGAAACCGTGCGCACGGGCGCCTCCGGCATTGGCCGTGGGGAATGGATCCTGCGTACTTAAAGATTGCTGACTGGAGAAATCGAATGAACGTGTATTACGACAAGGATGCCGACCTGTCCCTCATCAAGGGCAAAAAAGTGACCATCATCGGTTACGGCTCGCAGGGCCATGCCCACGCCAACAACCTCAAGGATTCCGGCGTGGACGTCACCGTGGCGCTGCGCGCCGGCGGAGCTTCCTGGAAAAAGGCCGAAGCGGCCGGCCTCAAGGTGAAGGAAGTGGCCGAGGCCGTGAAGGGCGCCGATCTCGTCATGATTCTGCTGCCGGACGAATCGCAGCCAGAAGTCTATCGCACCGCCATCGCCCCCAACATCAAGGCTGGCGCGGCCCTGGCTTTCGCCCATGGCTTCAACATCCATTTCGGCCAGATCGTGCCGCGCGATGACATCGACGTCATCATGATCGCGCCCAAGGGGCCCGGCCATCTGGTGCGTTCCACTTACACCCAGGGCGGGGGAGTGCCCAGCCTGATCGCGGTGCACCAGAACGCCACCGGCCGCGCGCGCGACATCGCGCTGTCCTATGCTGCGGCCAATGGCGGAGCCCGGGCCGGCGTGATTGAAACGTCGTTCCGCGAAGAGACCGAAACCGACCTGTTCGGCGAACAGGCCGTGCTGTGCGGCGGCACCACGGCGTTGGTGCAGGCTGGCTTCGACACCCTGGTGGAAGCCGGATACGCGCCGGAAATGGCCTACTTCGAATGCCTGCACGAACTCAAGCTGATCGTGGACCTGATGTACGAAGGCGGCATTGCCAACATGCGCTATTCCATTTCCAACACGGCCGAGTACGGCGATTTCACCCGTGGCCCGCGCATCATCACGGACGAAACCCGCGAGGAAATGCGCCGTATCCTGAAGGAAATCCAGACCGGCCAGTTTGCCAAGGAGTTCATCCTGGAAAACCGCGCAGGTGCAGCCTCCCTGCATGCCATGCGCCGGCTGGGGGCCGAGCAGGCCATCGAGAAAGTGGGGGGCAAGCTGCGCGAAATGATGCCCTGGATCAAGAAGAACAAGCTGGTTGACCAAAGCAAGAACTGACCGCTTGAAGCCTTCCTATCCCCACCCCCTCATTGCCCGCGAAGGGTGGTTTTACCTGGGCCTGGCCGGCGCCCTGGCGCTGGCCGTCCAGGAAATCGCCGGTGGCTGGTGGTCCCTGCCGTTCTGGGTCATCACCCTTTTCGTGCTGCAGTTCTTCCGCGATCCACCGCGTTCCGTGCCGGCAGGCGAAGGCTTGATCCTGGCGCCTGCCGACGGTCGCGTGGTGGCGGTGCTGCCTTGCGAAGACCCCTACCTCCATTGCCCCGCGGTCAAGGTCAGCGTCTTCATGAATGTGTTCAACGTCCATTCCAACCGCAGTCCGCTCAAGGCCACGGTACGGGAGGTGGTCTACCACCCGGGGCAATTCCTCAACGCGGATCTCGACAAGGCCTCTGAGGCCAACGAGCGCAACGCGCTCGTGCTGGAAACGCCGCAGGGACGGAAAATCACCTGCGTGCAGGTGGCTGGTCTGATCGCCCGACGCATCCTGTGCTATGTCCGCTCGGGTGATCCTGTGGAAGCCGGGCAGCGTTACGGATTCATCCGCTTCGGATCGCGCGTGGACCTGTACCTGCCGCCCGATGTTCGCTTGCGGGTGGCAATTGGTGATACTGTAAAGGCCACCACGACAATTCTGGCCGAATGGCCAAAGACGTGATCCACCCAGGGGGTTGACTTGCTGCTGCCGCATGAACCGCCCAAGCCCTTGATTGATGCCGGCGCCCGTCGCCGGGGCATTTACCTGCTGCCCAACCTGTTTACCACGGCGGCCCTGTTCGCTGGTTTCTTTGCCATTGTCCAGGGCATGAACGGCCATTTCGAAATGGCGGCCGAAGCCATTTTCATTGCCATGGTGCTCGATGGGCTGGATGGCCGGGTGGCGCGGCTCACGCGCACCCAAAGCGCTTTCGGGGCCGAATACGACAGTCTGGCCGACATGGTGTCCTTTGGTGCTGCACCTTCCCTCGTCATTTATGAATGGTCGCTGCGCGGCATGGGAAAACTGGGCTGGCTTGCGGCCTTCGTCTACTGCGCCGGTGCTGCGCTGCGCCTGGCACGCTTCAACACCCAGCTGGGCATTGCCGACAAGCGCTGGTTTACGGGATTGCCCAGTCCTGCTGCTGCAGCCTTGCTGGCCGGGATGGTGTGGGTGCTCGGGGATTATGGCGTGGATGGCGCCCGCATCCACTGGCTGGTTTGGGTCATGACTGTGTTTGCCGGCCTTTCCATGGTCTCCAATACAAAATTTTACAGCTTCAAGGATTTAAACTTGCGGCGCAGTGTGCCATTCTGGGCAGTGTTGCTCGTGCTGCTGGGATTTGTGGTGATTACACTGGACCAGGCACGGGTGCTGTGGAGTTTCTTTGTGGCTTATGCCTGTTCAGGCTATGTGCTGTGGGCCGTGCGGCTGTTGCAGCGCCACAATAGAAAGCATGCCGTCGGCCGTAATGCCGGATCGAATTTAAAAGAGGAGGAGTCATGAAATTTTCCAACCTGTTGTGGGGAGCGGGCGCGCTGTGCGCTGTAGTGGCTGTTCCCTGTGCCGCTCAAACCATGTACCACGAAAAGGTGGTCCAGACGATCACCGTCAATGCTGCTCCGGCCAAGGTCTGGGCGCAATTGAATGATTTCGAGGGGGTGGCACGCTGGAACAATTCCGTGGAAAGGAGCATGGGTATCGACGAGGACAAGGAAAAGATCAATCGGCTCGTCGTATACAAGGATGGGGTAGGCAAGGAAGTGGATGTGCTGGACGATAGCAGCGATGCCAATATGACCCAGCGCTACCATGTCAAATCCAGTCCCTGGCCCGTATCCAACTTCAACGTGGTCCTGAAGGTGAGCAGCGGACCTTCGCCCGGGACTTCTGTGGTGGAATGGCGCGCATCCTATGATTCAGCAGGAACCGCCATTGATCCGGATGGCCCGCCGCCGGTCACCACCCCCAGCCGTGGTCCCATCGTCTATGGCTATGATGTGGAAACCTATGACACATCGCGTGCTTCGGGTGACACCCCGGTCAAGCGCGACACGCGGACACTGAAGATCCTTTCCGATCTTGCCAAGGCGGGTCTCGACAGCCTTAAGTGGGTGGTTGAAAGGTAAATAAAAAAAGGGCGGATCTTGCGATCCGCCCTTCAAAGGGCTTGTACCCTGACTGCACTGTCTGCGATTTCAAGATAGCAGACCTCGCGCAAAAAAGTGTTTTGTTTCCCTGTAAAAATTGTAAAAAAGTATAAATTCCGGCCCGTGCTGCGTGCAGCGGCTTCCGGGCTGATGCTGCTCGTGCTTTCCTGGAACGCCTTTGCGGCAGGAGAGTCCGTGGTGGCCACATCGCACCCCCTGGCCGCGCAGGCCGGGATCGAAGTGCTCAAGGCCGGCGGCAACGCGATGGATGCCGCGGCCGCCATCCAGTTTGCGCTCAACGTGGTGGAGCCCCAGTCATCGGGCATTGGTGGCGGCGCGTTCCTGCTCATCCATCGGGCGCAGACCGGTGAAAACCTGGCGCTGGACGCGCGCGAAACGGCGCCGGCCGCCGCCACTGCGGACCAGTTTGCCGCCCATTCCTATGCAGAAAATTCGCAAAGCGGTCTCTCGGTCGGGGTGCCCGGCACGCTCGCCGGCTTTGCCGAAGCGCAGCGCCGCTGGGGGCGCCTGACGCTGGCGCAGGTGTTGCAGCCGGCCATACGTCTGGCCCGCGACGGCTTTGCGGTCACCCCCTACCTTGCCCATTCGCTGGAAAGTCCCCGCGCGGCGCTGCAACCGGAAACGCGGGCGCTTTTCCGGAATGCGGACGGGCAGCCGCTGCGCGAAGGGGACTGGCTGAAGCAGCCTGATCTGGCACACACGTTCGAACTGATTGCGCGGGAAGGGCCTGATGTTTTCTACCGCGGCGAAATCGCGCGCGCCATCGTGGCAGCCCAGAAGCGTTCCGTCATGGGGCCTGCAGGCGCGGGTCGCATGGCGTTGGCGGACCTGTCGGGCTACCGGCCGGCATGGCGCAAGCCCCTGGTGGGGCATTATCGCGGTGCCACCCTCGTCACCATGCCGCCGCCCTCCTCGGGAGGCGTGGCGCTGCTGCAGGTGCTGGGCATGCTGGAACGGTTTCCGCTGGGGAAGGCTCCGGGCTTCGGTGCGCGCGATACGAATGCCGTGCACGTGACGATCGAGGCGTTGCGTCTTGCCATGGCCGACCGTGCCCGCTGGCTGGGCGACCCTGCAACCACCACCGCACCCCTGGAACACCTGCTCTCACCGGCCTATCTGGATCACCTTTCGCGCACCATTGATCCCCTGCGGCGCATGCCGGATGCCGGCATCGCCAGCGAACGGGAAGGCACCCACACCACCCATTTCAGCGTGGTGGATGCGCAAGGCAACGTGGTGAGCTGCACCAGCACGGTGGAAGACGCCTGGGGCAGTGGCATCCTGGTGCCGGGCTATGGATTCCTGCTCAACAACGAACTCACGGATTTCAACCGCGTGCCCCATGCCGGCGCCGGCGATCCGGGGGCCAACGACGTGCGCCCGGGCACCCGTCCGCGCAGCAGCATGGCGCCCACGCTTGTGTTTCGTGGCGGTCGCTGGTGGCTTGCCTATGGCTCGCCCGGCGGTGTCACCATCATCAGTTCTGTTCTGGAAACCACGCAGGCGCTGCTGGATGACGGCCTGCCGGCGGATGCGGCCGTGCGCCTGCCGCGCTATGCGGTGCTGGACGCCGAAGGGCATACCCTGGTGGAACGCGATCTGCCCCGGCCCCTGCAGGAAGCGCTCACGGCACGTGGCCATTTGCTGAAGCCCGTGGATGGACCCATCGGCTCGGTGCAGGTGGTGGGGGAAGACCCTGTCACCCATGAGCGCTGGGGTGTGGCCGATCCTCGCCGCGACGGGACCGTACTGCGCTTTTGAGGCGCCCTTTCAGTTGTTGAATTCTTCCTGTCCCACGATGCCCAGCCGGGTCACGCCCAGGCGCTGGGCGCTGGAGAGCACCAGCGCCACCGGTGCATAGGTGGCCGCCCGGTTGGGCCGCAAATGAATTTCTGCCCGGTTGCCTTCAGCCACCACCGCTTTCAGGTGGGCTTCGAGGTCGGCCCGCCCGGCAAGCGGCTGCCCGTTCCAGGTGAGCTGGTCGTTTGCATCCACATTGAGGTGGATCACGGGGGGCGGGGCCTGGGGCGAGGTCGAGGGACGCGGCAGGTCAAGGTGGACCGAGTGCGTCTGGATCGGAATGGTGATGATGAGCATGATGAGCAGCACCAGCATCACGTCGATGAGCGGCGTGGTGTTGATGTCCAGCATCACCTCGGGTTCGTCCTGCGGCGGCTTTAAGAAAGACATCGCGGATCAGTGCTGCACGGGAGGTTCGGTCACGAAGCCCACGCGACCGATGCCGGCTTGCTGGCAGGCCAGCATGACGCGTCCGATGGCTTCGTACCGGGTACGGCTGTCACCGCGGATCTGCACCACGGGCAACGGCTTATTGCGGGCACTGACCGAGAGGCGCGCGCGCAGCTGGGCCATGCTGACGATGGCCTGATCCCAGTAGACGGTTCCATTGCGGTCTACTGACAGGTGGATCGTCTGGGGTTCGGTTGGTGTGGGCTGGCTGGCTTCCTTCGGCAATTGCACTGGCACGGTGTGGATCACCACCGGGATGGTGATCAGGAAAATGATCAGCAGCACCAGCATCACATCCACCAGCGGCGTGGTGTTGATGGAAGCCAGCACGGCGTCCTCATCCCGCCCGGCGCCGGGCCCGATGACCATGGCCATGTCAGGCCCGTCCTTGCTGTTTCTGGCTCATGCCGCCCAGCAGTACCCCGTGCAGGTCTGCGCCGAAGGCGCGCACCTGGTCGAGCGCGACCCGGTTGCGCCGGACCAGGGCGTTGTAACCCAGCACGGCCGGCACCGCGACGGCAAGGCCAACTGCCGTCATGATGAGCGCTTCGCCTACCGGGCCTGCCACCTTGTCAATGGAAGCCTGGCCCGCAATGCCGATGGCGGTCAGCGCGTGGTAGATGCCCCAGACCGTGCCGAACAGTCCCACGAACGGTGCCGTGGAACCCACGGTGGCAAGAAACGTGAGGCCATCCTGCAACCGGCTCTGGACTTCGCTGACGGCACGGTCAAGGGAGAGCGTGACCCAGGTGTTGCGGTCAATCTGCTCCATCAGCGCCCCTTCGTGATGGGCCATGGCGCTCAGGCCGCTTTCGGCGATGCGGCGGTAGGCACTGTCGGCCGACAGACGTTCCAGGCCTTCCCGCACGCTGGAGGCACTCCAGAATTGCGCGCCCGCTTCCCGCGCTTGGCGCAGCAGGCGGTTTTGCGCCAGCAGGCGGGTGACCAGGATGTACCAGCTGCCCATGGACATGATCACCAGGATCATCAGGGTGCTGCGGGCGATCCAGTCGCCGCTTTGCCACAGGGCTTGCAGCCCGTAAGGGTTGGCTAGGGGTTCAGGGGGCATGAGTTGGGCTCCGGGCTTAAGGGTTCAGTTTGAATACGAGTTCCTGGTCCACCAAAAATTCCTCACCGCCTTTGGCAAAGCGGAAACGGCGCACAAAATCGAGTGCAAGTGCATCGAACAGGCCGGGTGGCGTGGACTGGCGGACCGTGGCATTCACCACGTCGCCGTTGGGGGAAACCGTCAGTCGCACCACCACGCGCCCCGACAGTCCTTCACGTCGTGCTTCACGCGGGTAGCGCCGCTGCAGTTCTTCCAACGGCGGAATGTAGATTGGGTTGACGCCGCTGCGCACATGGGGCCTGGCGGGTGGTGCCGGCGCTACCGGGGCAGGAGCTGCCGGAGCAGGAGAGGGCGGGGCGGCCGGCAGCGTGACGGCCTGGGGCGGCGTTTGCGGCGGGGCCGGGGGAGCCGGAGGCAGGGTTTCGGGCTGCGGTTGCGGCTGGGCGTGCCGGACCACAGCCGGCGGGCGTGGTTTCGGCACAGGCAGTTCCGGCAGGAGGGAAACCTCGAATGCGCGGGTTGGCGTTCGGATCGGATGGGGCCTCAAACCGCTCACCAGCGCATAGAAAAGCGCCACATGCAGCAGCAGGACCAGCAGAGCCCCACCCCAGCGTTGACGGGCGTTGCCCTGGAATTGTCCACTCGTCATCCGGGCATTATAAACTGGATGCGATGCCGCAGGCCCAAGCGATGTGCCCGTTATTGTAACAGCTTGCACAACCGGTTGATTTGCCGGTATAATGCCCGGCTTTCTAGATGACAATAGAGTTTTGGAGAATCCGCATGGCTGCCACCGCTGCCGAAAAAGCGAAAATCGTGTCTGATTACCAGCGCGCGCCGAAAGACACCGGCTCGCCCGAAGTCCAGATCGCCCTGCTGACCGGGCGCATCAACGAGTTGACCGAGCATTTCAAGGTCCACGTGAAAGACCACCATTCCCGCCGCGGACTGCTCAAGCTGGTGAGCCAGCGCCGCAGCCTGCTGGACTACCTCAAGCGCAAGAACATCGACGGCTATCGCCAGCTGATCGGCCGCCTGGGTATCCGCAAGTAACGAAGGGGTTGTCATCCCCGAATGATCAGCGCGGTGTGATCCCTCTTGATCGCACCGCGTTTTCTTTTTAACGCATGCCTTTAAATGAGGACTCTCGCGTGAATCTCGTTCGCAAAACTTTTCAGTTGGGTCACCACCAGGTGACGTTGGAAACCGGCGAAATTGCTCGCCAGGCCGACGGTGCCGTGATGGTGACGATGGAAGACACGGTGGTGCTGGTCACCTGCGTGGCCCAGAAATCGGCCAAGGCTGGCCAGGATTTTTTCCCGCTTACGGTGGACTACCAGGAACGCTTTTATGCCGGCGGCCGCATCCCCGGAGGTTTTTTCAAGCGTGAAGGCCGTCCCACCGAAAAGGAAACCCTGACCTCCCGCCTGATCGACCGCCCGCTGCGCCCGCTGTTCCCCGAAGGCTTCTACAACGAAGTTCAGATCATCGCCACGGTGATGTCCAGCAACAATGAGATCGATTCGGACATCCCGGCCATGATCGGTGCCTCCGCTGCCGTGGCGCTGGCTGGCATTCCCTTCAGCGGCCCCATCGGTGCCGCGCGTGTGGGCTATGCCGACGGACAGTACATCCTCAACCCCACCGCCACCGAACTCACCACCTCCCAGATGAACCTGGTGGTGGCCGGCACCAGCGAAGCCGTGCTGATGGTGGAATCGGAAGCGACCGAGCTGCCGGAAGACGTCATGCTGGGCGCCGTGGTATTCGGTCACCAGCAGATGCAGGCGGCCATCAACGCCATCAATGAACTGGCCGACGAAGCGGGCAAGGAACCCTGGGACTGGCAGCCTCCTGCCAGGGACGATGCCCTGGTCGCCCGCATCGAGGAACTGGCCCTGAATGACCTGAAGGAAGCCTACCGCATCCGCGCCAAGCAGGCGCGCACCGAACGCATCGGGGAAATCCGCGCCAAGGTGCTGGAAGCCGTGCTGCCGGCCGATGCCAATGCCGACACCCAGAACCGCATCAAGAACTTGTTCGGTGACCTGGAAGCGCGCATCGTGCGCACCCAGATCCTGGACGGTGAGCCGCGCATTGACGGCCGCGACACGCGTACCGTGCGTCCCATCGCCGTGCGTGTGGGCGTGCTGCCACGCACCCACGGTTCTGCCCTGTTCACCCGCGGCGAAACCCAGGCCCTGGTGGTGGCCACCCTGGGTACCGGGCGCGACGAACAGATCATCGATGCGCTGCAGGGCGAGTACAAGGAGCGTTTCATGCTCCATTACAACTTCCCTCCCTATTCCACCGGCGAGACCGGCCGCGTGGGCAGCCCCAAGCGCCGCGAAATCGGCCATGGCCGGCTGGCCAAGCGGGCCCTGGTGGCCACCCTGCCTAGCCCCGAGGAATTCGGCTACACCCTGCGTGTGGTATCGGAAATCACCGAGTCCAACGGCTCCAGCTCCATGGCATCCGTGTGCGGCGGCTCCCTCGCCCTGATGGATGCCGGCGTTCCGGTCAAGGCGCATACCGCCGGTGTGGCCATGGGCCTGATCAAGGAAGGCAACCGCTTTGCCGTGCTGACCGACATCCTGGGCGACGAAGACCACCTGGGCGACATGGACTTCAAGGTGGCCGGTACCGACCGTGGTGTGACCGCCCTGCAGATGGACATCAAGATCACCGGCATCACCAAGGAAATCATGCAGGTGGCCCTGGCCCAGGCCAAGGAAGCGCGCATGCACATTCTGGGCATCATGAAGCAGGCGGTGCCCGACGTGCGCAGCGAACTGTCCACCTACGCCCCGCGCATCATCACCATGAAGATCAATCCGGAAAAGATCCGTGACGTGATCGGCAAGGGCGGCGCCGTGATCCGTGCCCTCACGGAAGAAACCGGCACCACCATCGACATCCAGGACGACGGCACGGTGAGCATTGCCTGCCTCAGTTCCGAAGCGGGTGCCCTGGCCAAGAAACGCATCGAGGAACTCACGGCCAACGTGGAAGTGGGCAAGGTCTACGAAGGCACTGTGCTCAAGCTGCTCGATTTTGGCGCCATCGTGAGCGTGCTGCCGGGCCGCGACGGCCTGCTGCACATTTCCCAGATTGCCAACGAGCGCGTCAACGCAGTGGGCGACTATCTCAAGGAAGGTCAGCAGGTGCGCGTGAAAGTGCTGGAAGCTGACGAAAAGGGTCGGTTGCGGCTCAGCATGAAAGCGCTGCTCGAACCCCAGTCCCAGGATGCACCGCCCGAAGACTGACCCCCGAACTGGTGCATTTCAGCCAACCACTGGTTGAAATGCACCACCGTTTTTCTGGTTCGGCATCCCGGCCGGGCCTTGCATCCTCCCCAAAAAAAAGCCGGATTCCTGTTTGGAATCCGGCAACTATATCCACAATAGGGAGGATAGCGATCGCTGCCTGCTCTGTCCTCACCCGTAACTACAGCATTTATCGTGCCAACAGATTCATGACCCCTCCGGCTCCAGCCGGATGCGGTATTTTTCCATGCGGTAGCGCAGGGTCATGCGGGTGATGCCCAGCCGTCGGGCTGCTTCCGAAATGTTGCCGCCACTGGCTGCCAGCGCCTGCTGGATGAGGGTTTTTTCCGCATCGCCCAGGGTAACGCCCTGCCAGGACTCGGCCGCCGGCACCGCGCTGGCCTCAGCCGCGCCGGATGCGGTCTGGGCAGGCAGGGCAAACAGGCGTGCCGACAACGGTTCATTGCCCGAAAGCAGCACGGCGCGTTCCGTCAGGTGCTTGAGTTCGCGCACGTTGCCCGGCCAAGGGTAGCTGCGCAGGGTGGCCAGCGCCTCGGCGCTGAAACGCGGCAGGGGAAGCCGGTAACGGCGCGCCGTCAGCTCGGCGTAATGGCGGGCCAGCAGCAGGATGTCATCGCCCCGTTCACGCAGCGGGGGCAGCGTGAGGGTGAGCACGTTCAGGCGGAAATACAGGTCTGAACGAAAGGTTCCCTGTTCCACCATGCGCCGCAGGTCGCGGTTGCTGGCGGCCACAAAGCGGGCATGCACCGGCCGTTCATGCACCGAACCCACGCGGCGCAGGCGGCGCCGTTCAATGACCGTCAGCAGTTTGGCCTGCAGGTCCAGCGGCAGTTCGCCGATTTCGTCCAGGAACAGGGTGCCGTGCTCGGCCGCTTCCAGCAGGCCGGTGCGCGATTGCACGGCACTGGTATAGGCGCCTTTTTCGTGACCGAACAGTTCTGCCTCGATCAGGTCGCGCGGCAGTGCCGAACAGTCCACATGCACGAAGGGTTCGCCGCGGCGGGCACTTTCCTGGTGCAGCAGGCGTGCCGCCACGTCCTTGCCGGCACCGGTTTCCCCCTGGATCAGCACCGTGGGGCCGGGCGTGTCGGGACCGGCCAGCTTGCCCAGCTGCCGGATTTGCTGGCGCAGTTCCTCGATGGCCGGGCTTTCCCCCAGCATGGCCACGGTTTCCGACTGGCGCGCTTCCCGTTCGCGCGACCAGGCGAGCTGCTGGCGCAGTCCGGCACCCTGCAGGGCGCTGTCCACCACCAGCACCATTTCCTCCAGGTCGACGGGTTTCTTGAGATAGTCCGTTGCCCCCAGCTTCATGGCCCGTACGGCATCGGCCACTTCGCCAAAGGCGGTCATCACGATCACCGGCGTGGTGCGTTCGGGATGGCCGGCCAGCAATGCGGGCAACCGTTCCAGGCCATCGCCGTCAGGCAGGCGCAAGTCCAGCAACACCAGGTCCGGTTGCTGCTGGGCGGCCAGGGCCATGCCTTCGGACAGCGTGGCCGCCCGGGTGCAGGCATGGCCGGCTTTTTCCAGGCGCTTGGCCACAGCCTGGGCAAAAAGGGTTTCGTCCTCGATGATGAGAATGCGGGCAGGGTTCATGGGCAGGGCAACCACAAAAGTGCTTCGGTGCCGCCCTCGGGACGCAGGCTGAACTGCACGCCGCCGCCGTGGATTTCGAACACCTTGAGCGCGAAAGGAATTCCCAGCCCCGTGCCGGTGCGCTTGGTGGTGGGGCCGGGTGCAAGCGTGCCGGGCTGCGGCATGGCCGGTAGCCCCGGCCCTTCGTCGTCGAGCACGATCAGGAGGCGTTCCGCTTCGCGGCGCACGGCGAGCGTCACCGTGCTGCCCGCAGGGGATGCTTCGATGCTGTTGACGAGCAGGCCGTGCAGGGCCTGCTCCACCAGTTCAGGGTCGATGGGGGCCGAGAAAGCTTCGGGAGGATCCTGCAACTGCAGGCGCACGCCGCGCCGTTCCGCCTGCAGGGTCGTCATGTTCATCAGGTTGCGAATGAGCGGCACCAGTGCGGTGTCCTGGCGCTGGGCTTGCAGGGGGTGCAGATAGGAAAGCAGGGATTCGGTCCAGCGTTCCAGACGGTCGCAACTGTCCATGATGCCCTGCAGGCCTTCCCGCACTTCCGGGGCCAGGGCCGGGTCCTGCAGGATCTGGGCCGTGGCGCGGATGCTGGAGAGCGGGTTGCGGATGTTGTGCGCCACGATCGGCACCAGCGCACCCAGGGTGGCCTGACGTTCGGCACTCACCAGAGCCTTGCGGCTTTCCGCGAGGTCATGGGCCATCTGGTTGATGGCGTCGGCCAGCCGCACAAGCTCCAGGGCGCCCTGGCGCGGCACCGGCGGTGCCGGCTCGCCGGCTGCCAGCACGCGCGTGGATTGCAGCACCTGGGTGAGCGGCTGCAGGAAATGGGTGCTGAGGAAGCGCTGGGTCAGCACCCACAGGCCGAATGCCAGCAGGATCGGCACCACCAGCAGCAGCGGGGTGTAGCGGGCGAGCGAGGAGAGCTTGTCCTGCAAGGTGCCCTGCTGGGCTACCAGCAGGCGGTCAATCTGTCCGAAGGCGGACTCATAGGCACGGATTCCGCCGGACTCCAGGTCCACGTCGAGCACGCGCTGCAGCAGGCGTTCGTCGGAAGGAACCGGGCCGAAGGCCACCAGGTCGGTGTGCCGGTAGATTTCCTGGTAGGCATGGCGCAGCTGCGCCACGGCGGCGGTTTCACCGTTGCCACGGGCCGTCTGGGACAGGCGCTGCAACCCGGCCTCGATTTCGCGGCCAAACTTGCGGTATTGGGACTGGGCTTGCGGGTCGTCCAGAAATGCGGCATCGAACAGTTCCTTCATCTGGCGATAAAGGGTTCCCCGCATGACATCCACATCGTGTAGCATGGATTGCAGCCGCAGGGACTCCTGTGTCGTGGTTTGCCACAGGTACAGCCCCCCAGCGCCCAGCACGCTGGTGCAAAACACCAGCACCAGGTAGATCGCCGAATAGCGCAGCGTGATCTGTTGGAGGGAGCGGGGCTGGTCCATGGACGGGTTAGTCTATCAGAAGCGGCTTGTGGTAGAATGCTACGTTTTGGTGGGCCGTGTCGGCCTTTTGATTGTCAACCCCGGTTAATGCCATGGCAGAAGCAACGCTCAAGCAATTTGCTCCTTACGTCCCCAAGAAAGGGGAAACGTACATGAACAAAAAACAGCTCGACCATTTCCGCCGTCTGCTGGAAGACTGGAAATCCGAGCTGGGTGAAGATATTGATCGCACGGTGCACACCATGCAGGACGAGGCCACTGTGTTTGCCGATCCCAACGATCGCGCCAGCCAGGAATCCGACATGGCACTCGAGCTGCGCAACCGCGACCGCGAGCGCAAGCTGATCAAGAAAATCGAAGAAACCATCGCCAAGATCGATGCCGGCGAATACGGCTACTGCAACAGCTGCGGTGTGGAAATCGGACTGAAGCGCCTGCAGGCCCGCCCCACGGCCAGCCTCTGCATCGACTGCAAGCAACTCGAGGAAATGCGGGAGCGTCAGGTCGCCAAGTAATTCCGGACCCGTTCCCGGCGAGAACGCCTGTGCGGCTCCTTTGTCGCCGGCCGCACAGGATCCCATGACCCAGCAGAACAACCGTCCCATCGCCGTTTTCGACTCGGGCGTAGGGGGCCTCACCGTGGCCCGCGCGCTGCTGGAGCGATTGCCTCGCGAGCAGATCATCTATTTTGGCGACACGGCCCGCGTCCCCTACGGCGTCAAGTCCGCCGCGACCATCACCCAGTTCACGACCCAGATCACGCGTTTCCTGCTGGAGCGCCAGGTAAAGCTGCTGGTCATCGCCTGCAACAGCATGGCGGCGGTCGCCTGCGACGTGGTGCGCGACATGTCCCCGGTTCCGGTGCTGGACGTGCTGACCGCCGGTGCCCTGCGCGCGCACCAGGTCAGCCGCAACCGCAACGTGGCCGTGATCGGCACCCCCGCCACCGTCAGTTCGGGCGCCTACACCCGGGCCTTGCACGGGCACGATGCGGCCTTGCGCGTGGTGTCCAGGGACTGTCCGCTGTTTGTGCCGCTGGCCGAGGAAGGCTGGTTCGAGCACGAGGTGACCCGCCTGACCGCCCAGGAGTACCTGACGCCAGTCATGGCAGAAGGCGTTGACACCCTGATCCTGGGCTGCACCCACTATCCGCTGCTCAAGCCGGTTCTGGCACGGGTGGTCGGAGAGGAAATCACCCTGGTGGACTCGGCCGATTCCATTGCGGACCAGGCTGCCGCCTTGCTGGCGGAGCGCGGACTGGGGGCCGACCGCACCCTCCCTCCTGTTCACGAATACTATGTCACCGACCTGCCATTGCGTTTTCGCGCCGTGGGCGAGCGCTTCCTGGGCCGCAGCCTGGAAAACGTCACGCTCGTGCAGTGGTAGGGCAGGGTCGCTTCAAGGGCGCAGCAGCGCCCATTGCAGGTCCCATTCGGCCAGTGGCGAACGCTTGAATCCGCTTTTTGCAAACTGGTGCCAGCGCCCGATGACGTAGCACAGCAGGAGGTTGGCATAGGCTCCCGGGTTGACGGCAGGAGCCAGGCCGCCGCTGCCAGCGGCCAGGCGCAGGCTCTGGCGCAGCGTGGCTTCAAGCCGGTCATGCAGCTGGTTGATGCGAGACTGCAGGCGCTCGTTTTCGTTGACCAGGGCCTCGCCGATCAGCACCCGCGTCATGCCCGGATTCTTCTCGGAAAAAGCCAGCAGCAGGGCCAGCACCGACTCCACCTGGGCCAGGCCGTCCGCGCGTTCGTCCAGGATGCGGTTGATGCGCGTGAACAGGGTTTCCTCGATGAAGGCAATGAGCCCTTCAAACATCTGGGCCTTGCTGGCAAAGTGGCGATAGAGCGCAGCTTCAGACAGTTCCAGCCGGCGCGCCAGATTGGCGGTGGTGGTTTTTTCCGCCTGCGGCTCCTCCAGCATGGCTGCCAGCGTTTGCAGGATTTCGTTGCGCCGTTCACCGGGTTTCATGGGTTCCTCCAGTTTGGCCTCGTTCGGGCAAATCAGTGCGGATGGTATCACTGACGCCTCGGAACGGGCACGGGGTCATGCTAGAATGGCGCCATTTCGATACGCGCAACGCAGCCTGAGGACGAGAACGTGGCCGGACATTCCAAGTGGGCG
>JAGWIW010000041.1 GCA_028866015.1 Betaproteobacteria bacterium | reverse complement strand
AAACGCCATTGGCAAGCGTTTGACGGAAGTGGTGCCTGGCATCGAGAAAGATGAGGCCGACTGGATTGGAACGTATGCCCGGGTAGCCCTGACGGGGGTGCCCCAGCAATTCGAACAAAAATCGGAATTGCTGGGTGTCACCTACGCCGTATCCGCTTACCGGCCTGCGCCAAAGCAATGCGCCGTCACATTCCAGGACATCACCAGGCGCAAGGAAGCCGAATCGGAATTGCGCCTTGCCGCCGTGGCCTTCCAGACGCAGGAAGGGATCATCGTGACCGACGCCCGTTCGGTGATTCTGAGAGTGAACGACGCCTTTACGCGCATGACCGGCTATGAAGCCGAGGAATGCGTTGGTAAAACGCCCAGCCTGTTCCGCTCGGAAAAACAGGATTCGGCCTTTTTCAAGGAAATGTGGCACAGCATTTTAACGACCGGAAGCTGGGAAGGAGAGCTGTGGAATCGCAGGAAAAGCGGAGACCTTTATTTGCAGCGGCTGGTCATCACCGCCGTCAAGGATTCCCAGGGCAATATTGTCAATTACGTCGGCACTTCCAGCGACATCACCATGAATCGGGCTGCAGCCGAGGAAATCAGGGATCTTGCCTTCTACGACACGCTGACCCGCCTTCCCAACCGGCGACTTTTCCTGGACCGACTGCACCAGGCGATGACCGCGAGCGCCCGAAGCGGGCGCAAAGGAGCACTGCTCCTGCTCGACCTCGACAACTTCAAGATGATCAATGACACCCTGGGTCATGACATGGGGGATTCCCTGCTCCAGCAAGTCGCCCATCGCATCACCTCCTCCCTGAGACAGGGAGACACGGTTGCACGCCTTGGAGGCGATGAATTTGTGGTTCTGGTGGTGGATGTGGGCGAAGACTCGCTGGAAGTGGCCGAAAAAGCGAAGGACATCGGCAGCAAGCTGCTGGCCCAGCTGAATCGGCCCTTTCTCCTTGGCGACAGCCCAAGCCACAACACCCCGAGCATCGGCCTGACGATTTTCTCCGGAAGGGAAACCCCAGAGGAAATCATGAAACAGGCCGATATTGCCATGTATCACTCCAAGCGGGCCGGGCGCAACACGCTGCGGTTCTTCGACCAGCAAATGCAGGAAGCGATCAATGCGCATGCCTCGCTGGAACGTGACCTGCGCATTGCCCTGGATCGGGGGCAATTTGAACTTTATTACCAGGTGCAGGTTGATGGCTGGCGCCACCCTGTGGGAGCCGAGGCCCTGATTCGATGGAATCATCCCCTCAAAGGGATCATCTTGCCTAACGAGTTCATCCCGGTAGCCGAAGAGTCGGACCTGATTATAGGTATTGGCGACTGGGTCCTTGAATCGGCCTGCGCCCAGCTTGCGGAATGGAGCAAGAATCCCCACACGAGCGCCCTGATCCTGTCGGTCAACATCAGTTCACGACAACTCCGGCACCCGCATTTTGTGGAAAAGCTCAGGGACACGATTGCCCGTCATCAGGTACAGGGCGGACACCTCAAGCTGGAAATCACCGAAAGCATGCTGCTGGAGGAGAGTGAATCAACCATCAGGCTTATGGATCGTCTGAACACCCTGGGACTGCACCTGACCCTGGATGATTTCGGAACTGGTTATTCTTCCCTGTCCTACCTGAAGCGACTGCCCATCGACCAGATCAAGATTGACCGGTCATTCGTGCAGGACATGGTTACGGACCCCCATGACATTGCACTCATCCACACCATCATCGCGATGGCGCATAACCTGCATATCAGCACCATCGCAGAAGGAGTCGAGACTGACGAACAACTGAAGCTGCTCACCGACTCCGGCTGCGACACCTATCAGGGCTACCTGTTCGGAAAACCATTACCGTCCCGCCAATTCAAAAACATGGTTCAGGCACGCTGAAACCATGCATGAGGGCTGTCTGCCCTGACCACCCAACCAGAAATCCTTCTCGTCAGAGGCCCTCGATGGTGCCGTGGAGAGGACTCGAACCCCCACGCCTTGCGGCGGCAGGACCTAAACCTGCTGCGTCTACCAATTTCGCCACCACGGCACGAGCGCGATATTTTAGATGTGCTATCCTCCTGCGTCTATGACTGCCCTGCCCCTTCAATCCCGCGTCATTCTGGTTACCGGAGCAAGCTCGGGGTTGGGCAAGCATGCCGCATTGGCACTCGCGGCCCAGGGAGCCACCATCCTGCTGTTGGGTCGCAACGAAAACCGCCTCAATGCCGTGTATGACCACATCGTGGAAAACGGCGGTGCCCAGCCTGCGGTGATTCCCTTCGATCTTGCTGCAGCGGACGATGCCCGTTTCAACGCACTGGCCCACACCATCGAACAACAGGCGGGAAGGCTGGACGCCCTGCTGCACAGCGCCAGCCATTTCATCCCGCTCGCCCCCCTGTCTGCCCAGACCCTCAAGGACTGGCAAACCGGGTTTGCCACCAACCTGTTCGCCCCCTTCGCTTTGACAAAAGCCTGCCTGCCGCTTTTGCGTGCGGCACCGGACGCCTCGGTATTGTTTACGGTGGAGCAGCATGGCCTGGAGCCGGCCGCCTATTGGGGAGGATTCGGGGTGAGCCAGGCCGCACTGGTGGCACTGGCAAAAACCTTTGCAGAAGAAGAAACCGCCCATCCTTCACTGCGGTTCAACGTGCTGGTGCCGGGTCCCGTAGCAACCCCCATGCGCAACCGCACCCATCCTGGCGAAGTGGGCAGCCTGCTGCCCCAGCCCGCCTCGCTCATGCCGGCCTACTGCTACTGGCTGGGGCCTGAGAGCGCTGGGCGCAGCGGTGAAATCATTCGCCTCTGAACACCTTGCCGACGGCGTCGGCCACCCGCTCCACCGCCACCACCTCGATGCCTTCAATCGACTGACGCGGTGCGTTGGCCTTGGGGATGAGCGCCTTGGTGAATCCCAGCTTGGCGGCTTCCTTCAATCGTTCCTGGCCGCGCTGGACCGGACGCACTTCCCCTGCCAAGCCGATTTCACCGAAAGCCACCCATTTTTCAGGAAGCGGTTTCCCGCGCAGGCTGGACACCACGGCCAGCAGCACTGCCAGGTCGGCCGCAGGCTCCGCAATGCGCACGCCCGAGACCGCGTTGACGAACACATCCTGGTCCGCGCAGGACACGCCCGCATGACGATGCAGTACGGCCAGCAGCAATGCCAGGCGGTTCTGTTCCAACCCCACGGACAGGCGCTTGGGTGACACCCCCTGGGCTTCGTCCAGCAGAGCCTGTATTTCCACAGCCAGCGGCCGCGTGCCTTCCAGCGTGACGGTGATGCAGGAGCCGGGCACCGGCGTGTCGTAATGGGAGAGGAACAGCGCGGAAGGGTTGGTCACTTCGCGCAGGCCCGTTTCCGTCATGGCAAACACGCCCAGTTCGTTCACGGCGCCGAAGCGGTTCTTGATGGCGCGCACCAGGCGGAAGCTCGAGCTGCCGTCCCCTTCAAAATAAAGCACCGTGTCCACGATGTGTTCCAGCACGCGCGGACCGGCCAGCGCACCCTCTTTCGTGACGTGTCCCACCAGCACCAGCACCGGCCCCGCGTTTTTGGCGATGCGTGTCAGTTGTGCGGCGCATTCGCGTACCTGGGACACCGAGCCCGGCGCCGATTCCAGCGCTTCGCTGTAGACCGTCTGGATGGAATCGATGACCACCAGCGCCGGGCGGTTGGACTGGATGGCCTGTTGGATCTTTTCCAGCTGGATTTCCGGCAACAGCGCCACCTGACTGCAGTCGAGCTTGAGGCGGTGGGCGCGTGCGGCCACCTGCTCGGGCGACTCCTCGCCGGTGACGTAGAGTACAGGGTGCTGCCGGCTGACTTTCGCCAGCGCCTGCAGCAACAACGTGGATTTG
The DNA here is from genome assembly GCA_028866015.1 of Betaproteobacteria bacterium. Classification (GTDB taxonomy): domain Bacteria; phylum Pseudomonadota; class Gammaproteobacteria; order Burkholderiales; family Ferrovaceae; genus JAKBAT01. Next base: position 12,382 of record JAGWIW010000041.1, on the reverse strand, counting down.
CCGATGCCAGGGTCGCCTCCCAGCAGCACCACGCCACCGGGAACAAAGCCGCCCCCCAGTACGCGGTCAAATTCCGAGAGGCCTGCGCTCATGCGGTGAATCGCTTCGGCTTTTACGTCCGCCAGCATCTGCACCGGACGTGCTTCGTTCAGTGGCGCGTAGCGGGCCGGCGCACGACTTTCGGGAAGGGATTCGACCAGGGTGTTCCAGGCCTGGCAGTGGGGGCATTGCCCCTGCCATTTGGTGGATTGCCCACCGCATTCGGTGCAGGCGTATAAGGTTTTGGCTCGGGCCACGATGTCAGTAATCGTGCCCCTGGAAATTGCTGCCCGCGGCAAAGTTTTCAAAACGGGTGTAATGGCCAAGGAAGGTGAGCCGCACCGTGCCGATGGGGCCATTGCGCTGCTTGCCGATGATGATTTCGGCGATGCCCTTGTCCGGCGTATCCTCGTTGTACACTTCGTCGCGATAGATGAACAGGATCACGTCCGCATCCTGCTCGATGGCACCTGATTCGCGCAGATCCGACATCACTGGCCGCTTGTTGGGCCGCTGTTCCAGGCTGCGATTGAGCTGCGAAAGGGCGATCACCGGTACGTGCAGCTCCTTGGCCAGTGCCTTGAGCGACCGGGAAATTTCGGAAATTTCCGTGGCACGGTTTTCTCCGGACGAGGCCGCAGTCATGAGCTGCAGGTAGTCCACCACAATCAGCCCCAAGCCGCCGTACTGGCGATGCAGCCGGCGCGATCGGGCACGCAGGTCGAGCGGGTTGAGCGCCGCAGATTCGTCGATGTAGATGGGAATTTCGCTCAGCTCGCCCATGGCCCGCGTCAGACGGCCAAAGTCTTCGCTCTTCAAGCGCCCCGTGCGCAGATCCTGCTGGTTGAGCCGCCCGTGGGAACCCAGCAGACGCATGGCAAGCTGCCCTGAAGACATTTCCATGCTGAAAATGGCCACCGGCAGCTTGGTGTCCACCCCCACGTTGCCCGCAACGTTGAGGGCAAAGGCGGTCTTTCCCATGGAAGGCCGGCCGGCCACGATGATGAGGTCGCCCGGCTGCATGCCGGAGGTCTTTTCATCAAGGTCCACAAAGCCGCTGGGAACGCCCGTGACGGGATCATGGTTGCCGGCGCGATAAAGCTCGTCCACGCGCTCCACCACTTCTGCCAGCGGATCACGCAGGGGACGGAACCCCTGCGTGCCCCGGGAACCGTGTTCCGCGATGTTGAAAATCTTGGCTTCGGCTTCGTCGAGCAGATTGCGGGCATCGCGTCCGGAAGGTGCGAAGGCGCTTTCGACAATTTCAGTGCCCACCTGCACCAGGCTGCGCATGACCGCCCGTTCCCGCACGATTTCAGCGTAACGCCGGATGTTGGCAGCGCTGGGCGTGTTGTGCGCCAGCGCGCCGAGATAGGCCATTCCCCCCACGCTTTCGAGTTCGCCTCGCAAGGTGAGTTCTTCGCAAACAGTCAGGATGTCGGCAGGGCGTGAACGGTCGAGTAGCGCCAGGATGGCGCGATAGATCTTGCGGTGGTCGTCGCGATAGAAATCGGACTCGGTGATCTGGTCCCCGATCTTGTCCCAGGCCAGATTGTCCAGCAGCAGGCCGCCCAACACCGCCTGCTCCGCCTCGATGTTATGAGGCGGAACACGCAGGGCGTCAATGGGGGAGTTGTCGGCCATGTAGATGGGTGATCAGTGCTCTCCCAGCACCGACACGGTGATGTCCACCGTCACGTCGCCATGCAGCGCGAGCGTGACCGGATGGTCACCCACCGTCTTGAGCGGCCCGTTGGGCAGCCGGACTTCCGCCTTGTTGGCTTCGAAGCCTTGAACCTTGAGGGCTTCCACGATGTCGTGGTTGGTGACAGAGCCGAACAGGCGTCCGTCAACACCGGCTTTCTGCGTCACCTGAAGCATCAGGCCGGTCAGTTTTTCGGCACGGGCCTGGGCTTTCGTCAGGGCATCCGCCTGCTGTTTCTCCAGTTCGGCCCGGCGGGCTTCAAATTCCTTGCGGTTGCTTTCGGTGGCCCGCTTGGCCTTGCCCTGGGGAATCAGGAAATTGCGTGCGTAGCCTTCCTTGACCTTGACGATATCGCCAAGCTGGCCCAGGTTGACCACTTTTTCCATGAGGATCACTTCCATGGGGTATCTCCTTAGTGCAGATCAGTGTAAGGCATCAGCGCGAGGAAGCGCGCACGCTTCACGGCAGTGCTCAGCTGGCGCTGGTAGCGCGCCTTGGTGCCGGTGATACGTGCCGGAATGATCTTGCCGTTTTCGTTGATGAAATCCTTCAGCAGTTCCACGTCCTTGTAATCCACCCACTCGATTTTCTCGGCGGTGAAACGGCAGAACTTGCGACGACGGAACATGCCGCCACGGTTTCCACCGCGGGCATCCTTCTTGGCATCTTTCTTTCCATGGGGGTGAGCCATTTCATTCTCCATCAAATAACTTGAATTGTTCGGTTCTGATCACCAGTTGCCGGCTGTTGCGGCTTTTCCGGGCCAGAAAACCCTTGATGCTGATCCTTGTTCCCAACGGTTGCCGGTCCAACGCAGTCGCCGCTTCTCCCAGCACCAGCACCACCGCTTCCAGTTCAGCTCGGAAGGCAGCGCCTGCTTCGCTTTGCTCCGACTGGTGCGACAGCACCAGTTGCAACAGGGGCAGGCCGGCCGGTGTGTAGCGCAACGTCTCCTTGGCGGCAATGGTGCCGCTCAGGACCAGCTCGTTGCGGCTCAACTGGCCGATGCGGCCTCCTGGGGAGCAGCAGCGGGTTCTGCTGCCGCTTCACGGAAACCTTCTTCACGCGGCTGGGGTGCACGCTTCTCTTCACGCATCATGGGTGAAGGCGCGGTCACGGCAGCTTTCATCTGAATGGTCAGATGGCGCAGAACGGCATCGTTGAAACGGAAGGCGTTTTCGATTTCCGCCAGCACCGCATTTTCGCACTCGATGTTCATGAGCACGTAGTGGGCTTTGTGGACTTTCTGGATCGGATAAGCCAGCTGACGCCGACCCCAGTCTTCCAGGCGATGGACGGTACCGCCGCCCTGGGTGACCATGTTCCGATAGCGCTCGACCATGGCGCCAACCTGCTCGCTCTGGTCGGGATGGACGATGAATACGATTTCGTAATGCCGCATGTTTACTCCTTGTGGATATGCTCCCGTCCGGGAGCAAAGCCTGTTCCGATGGGCACGAAACAGGCAAGGTTTCAGGGAGCCGGCATTCTACCGGAAAGCACTTGCATAATCAAGGCGCTGCAGAACCCTCCCGGGGCTCGCCGCGGCGCCGCGATTCGTAGAGGCATATGCCCGCAGCTACGGACACGTTGAGCGACTCCACCGAACCGAACATGGGGATGCGCACCAGCTGGTCGCAGGTCTCACGCGTCAGCCGGCGCAGCCCGGAACCTTCCGCGCCCAGCACCCAGGCCATGGGACGCTGGAATTTGGCAGTGAACAGGTCCTCCGCAGCCTGGTCATCCGTTCCCACCACCCACACCCCATGGTCCTTGAGATCGCGCAGGGTGCGTGCGAGGTTGGTGACCGTCACATACGGCACAGTTTCCGCGGCTCCAGATGCCACCTTGGCCACGGTCGGTGAAAGCGGAACGGCACGGTCGCGCGGCGCCACCACGGCATGGACACCCATGGCATCGGCAACACGCAGGCAGGCGCCCAGGTTATGCGGGTCCTGTACCCCGTCGAGCACCAGCAGCAGGAGATCGGGCCCCGCCTCCATCACCAGCTCATCAAGGTCGACGCGCAGGATCACCTCATCCACCTGGGCCACGACCCCCTGGTGGCGATTGGTTCCCGCCATTCCCGTCAGGCGCTGCCCGGCCACAAGGCGGGGACGCGCACCGGACTCCTGGGCCAGCACCAGAAAATCGCGCATGCGCGAATCCTGCCGGGCCTCATCCACATAGAGTTCGTGCACCGTTGCCGGATGACGGCGCAGGCGGCTCGCCACGGCATGAAAACCGTATATGATTTTTTGCTTGGACAAATCAGCGTTTCCTGGATATTTTTTTCGACTTGTTGCTGCTCTTCTGAGGTGGCTTGGCCAGCAGGAAATCGATCTTGTTGGTTTCCATGTCCACCCGCACCAGCTGCACTTCAACCCGGTCACCCAGGCGATAGCGCTGGCCGGTGCGTTCCCCCAGCAGCTGGTGGCGGTTCGCATCATAGTGGAAATAATCCGTGCCGAGTTCGGAAATGTGCACCAGCCCTTCCACATACACATCATCCAGCGCCACGAACAGTCCGAAACTCGTGACTGAACTCACGGAACCGCTGAACACTTCACCGACACGGTCCTTCATGAAGAAGCACTTGAGCCAGGCTTCCACGTCGCGCGTGGCTTCGTCCGCCCGCCGCTCGGTCAAGGAACAATGCACGCCCAGGGCTTTCCAGTCGCCCGGCTCATAGGTCTCGCGGGCCAGCACGGCGCGAATTGCCCGATGCACGAGCAGGTCCGGATAGCGCCGGATGGGGGAAGTGAAATGAGCGTAGGCCGCATAGGCCAGCCCGAAATGGCCTTCGTTGTCAGGACTGTACTGCGCCTGCTGCAGGGAACGCAGCAGCACGGTTTCCAGCAGGCGCTGGTCGGGGCGCCCCTGGATTTTCCGGATCAGGGCCGCGTAATCGGATGCCTGGGGCTTTTCGCCGCCGGACAGGTGCAGGCCGAACTCCCCCAGAAAGCCGCGCACCACTTCCAGTCGTTCAGGGGCAGGCGGCGGGTGAATGCGATAGAGCACGGGGTGGCGATGCTTTTCCAGGAAGTCGGCAGCGCACACATTGGCCGCCAGCATGCATTCCTCGATCAGGCGGTGCGCGTCATTGCGCTCCACGGGCAGGATGGTTTCAATCTTGCCCCGGTCGTCAAACACCATGCGGGTTTCATCGCTGGCAAAGTCGATGGCGCCGCGCGCTTCCCGCGCGGCGAGGAATACGCGGAACAAGGCTTCCAGGTGCAACAGGTGCGGAATCAGCGGGCGGCGCGAAGCGTCGGCGCGCGCCGGATGCTCAAGAATCGCCGCCACTTCCGTATAGGTGAGCCGTGCATGGGAATGCATGACCGCCGGATAGAAACGGTACTCCCGAATTTCCCCGTTCTGGGATACCTGCATGTCGCACACCATGCAAAGGCGGTCCACCGCGGGGTTGAGCGAGCACAGGTGGTTGCTCAAGGCTTCCGGCAGCATGGGGATGACCCGGCGCGGAAAATACACGCTGTTGCCGCGCTCAAGCGCCGTCAGGTCCAGGGGATCCTTCGGCTTCACATAGTGGGAGACGTCGGCAATGGCCACGATCAGGCGATAGCCATCCCCGGCCGGCTCGGCATAAACCGCGTCATCAAAGTCCTTGGCCGTTTCACCGTCGATGGTCACCAGGGGCAGGTCGCGCAAATCCACCCGGCCCTTGAGATCGGTCTTGCGCACTTCCTTGGGCAGTTTTTTGGCCACGGCCTGTGCCGCCTCAGAAAATTCGTAAGGCAGTTCATGCTTGCGCAGGGCGATTTCCACTTCCATGCCCGGATCGGCATAGTTGCCCAGGGTTTCCACCACGCGCGCGATGGGTTCGGACTGGCGGCTGGGCTGGGCCACCAGTTCCACCATCACCACCTGGCCGGGACGTGCGCCACCGGCCTGGCCCGGCGCCACCAGGATGTCCTGGCTGATGCGCTTGTTCTCGGCCACGGCAAACAGCACGCCCTGCTCCTCGAACAGACGGGCCACCAGGCGCTTGTTGACGTGCTCCAGAATCTCCACCAGGGCGCCTTCCGGACGTCCCCGGTGATCGGTCCCCACCACCCGCACCATGACGCGGTCGCCATGCAGCACACGCTGCATTTCGCGCGGTCCCAGAAAGATGTCCTGACCTCCGTCCTCACGCACGGCAAAACCGAATCCGTCCGGGTGTCCTTCCACGCGCGCAGGAATGAGGTCGAGTTTGGCCGGCAGGCACAGGGCGTTCTTGCGATTGCGCATCAACTGCCCTTCGCGCTCCATGGCGCGCAGGCGACGCGCAAACAGGTCGCGCTCGTCATTGTGGATGGCAAGTTTCCGTTCGAGATCTTCCACCGTGACCGGAACTCCTTCCTGCTCCAGGATCTGGAGCACGTATTCGCGACTGGGCAAAGGCTGCGCATATTTCGCTTTTTCGCGCTCAAGATAGGGGTCTTGCAGCCTCAGCGATGTTTTTTTGGTTGACAAAATAGAGGGATCCTTTAGAATTCTGTGGTTTGAAGTGCCGAGATGGCGGAATTGGTAGACGCACCAGGTTCAGGTCCTGGCGGTGGCAACACTGTGGAGGTTCGAGTCCTCTTCTCGGCACCAAAATTTATTGTTGTACGGCAACCGTCCTTCGGGTCGGCATCTGCCTCAGGCGCCAGCGGAAACCCTTCCGCCCTTGCGCTTACCCGATTAACCTCAAGCCGACATTATACGCTGCCCTGGCGGGCAAACGCCTTACAGATTGGCGGCCAGCACAGAAATTCTGCGCCTGCGCCCTGAACTGACACGGGGAATGGGATGTTGTCGCAATACCAAATGGGCGATCAGATGTCCTTGTAGGCCGGATCCAGCAGCGCCGCATAGCACGGCGGCGAAGCATAGGGACGAACTTCCAGGGGTTCCTCATCCGCGCGCCCTGACGCCTGCTCACGGCGCTCCTGCAGGATGCACCGGGCACGCTCCCCGGCTTCAACCGGATCGGCAATCCTGACCAGCCCCTCACCCGTCACGGCATGGATGCCCGCCTCCGTCACGACAAAATCCATGGGGATGTCGTGCGGTTGCGGACGAATCGATTCGATGCGCGACAATTCAAAAGCCACGGCAATCTTGAGCGGCTGGGGCTTGAGCTGCGCCAGGGTGCGATCGAAATAACCGCCACCGTAACCCAGGCGATAGCCCCGACCATCAAAGCCGATGGGCGGGATGAGAGCAGCTTGCGGCGTCAGTACCGCCGTGCCCTTGGGCACCGGAAGGTCGAACACCCCCTTTTCCGTGGCCACTCCCGGCCACCATTCCCTGAATTGCAGCGGCGTTCCCTTTGCCACAACCTCGGGCAATGCTGCGACAGCCCCTTGCTGCCGCCAATGGTGAATGGCGAAGCGGGGATCGAATTCCCCCTGAAACGGCCAGTAAAAACTGACAGCCATGCCGCGCAGCAAGGGAAAACCTTCCACCAGCAACGCCGTGATGCGCTCATTCCAGCCCTGGCGCACGGCCGGATCCACCCCGCGGCGTTGTTCCAGCAGTTCGGCTCGCTTAGCCTTTCTCCAGGGCGCCACTTCTTTTGAAAAATCCATGAAAGCACCTCATTTTCCGGGGGTCATTTGCCAATTTTATATCACAGTATGATATATTTAGACAATGCATTCGACTCCAGAAACAGCCTTGCAGTCCCTGGGCAAGGACGATTACGAAAAGCTGGCCCACTTTCGCTATCAGTTGCGCCGCTTCCTCCGCTTTAGCGAAGAAGCCACCCATCGCCACGGCATCACCGTCCTGCAATACCTGCTCATGCTTCAGATCAAGGGTTTTCCCGGCCGTGACTGGGCCACGGTGGGCGAACTGGCGGAACGCCTGCAGGCCCAGCCACACGGGGTGGTCTCGCTGGTGACCCGATGCGAATCCGCAGGCCTGGTCAGGCGGAATGCGAGCAACCACGACAAGCGCCGGGTGGAAGTGCGACTCACGCCCAGGGGCGAACGGTGCCTGGAGAAGCTGGCCCTCCAGCACCGCAGTGAACTGCTGTCGCTCGAAGGGTTTTCCGCCATCCCCGGTCTCCAATCCGATCTCCTGGCATCCACACCCAACGTTCCCGGAGGGAACACCCATGGAAGCTGACTCCACATTGCCGCATGCCTTGCCCCTGCCGCTCTATCGCGGCCTGATGGAGCAAGCCCCTGATGCCATGATCTATGCAGACCGGGCCGGAAAGATACGCTTCTGGAACCGGGCTGCCGAAACCCTGTTCGGCTGGGCGTCCGATGAAGCGCTCGGCCAAAGCCTGGATCTCATCATCCCTGAACGGCTGCGTGCCGCCCATTGGGCAGGCTACGATCAGGCCGTGTCGAGCGGCGCCATGCACCATGCGGGGCGCGCCATGACCACACGATCGGTTCACAGCAATGGCAGCAAGCTGTACGTGGAATTGAGCTTCGCCCTGCTCAAGGACGATTCGGGGCAGGTGCTGGGAGCGCTGGCCATCGGACGCGTTGTGACCGCGCAGCATGACACCGCTCCCAACCCGGCGGCCAGCTGATCATGGGGAGCAGCGCATCCCAGGCCATTCCCGGGCGGCAGAACGCCTTGTGGAACCTTGGCTTCAGACCATTTTTCCTGCTGGCCGGAATATTCTCGGTCGCCAGCATACTGGCCTGGGTTTCACAGCTGTCGGGGCTGAGCGGTGCCTACCGCTACGCCGCCAGCCCGCTTTGGCATGCCCATGAAATGATCTTCGGATATGCCTTTGCCGTGGTGGCGGGTTTTCTGCTCACGGCCGTTCGTAACTGGACCAACCAGCCCACTCCGTCGGGCCGACCGCTGATCCTGCTGGCCCTGCTCTGGGGCCTTGGCCGGATCCTTGCAGCCAGCCCGTGGTTTGACTATGCGCCGCTGTCGGACGCCGTGTTTGCGCTGGCCGTGGCAGCAGCCATTGCACGCCCCCTGCTGCAAAGCGGAAACCGCCGCAATTACTTTTTCATTGCCGTGCTTTGCGGTTTTTCGGCTGCCAACCTGCTGTTCTATCTGGCCGCGAGTGGTCTGCTGACATTCATGGTTCCAGACCAGGGCATTCGAACTGGCCTGGACCTGCTGCTGTTTCTCATGACCGTGCTGGGCGGTCGTGTCATTCCCATGTTCACCGCCAACGGCGTGCCGGGCAGCAAGCCCCTGCGCAAGACCTGGATTGAACGCGCGGCACTGGGTTCGATCCTTGCCCTGCTTCTGCTGGACCTGCTGCCCTGGCCGCTGCTGTCAGCGATTGCAGCCGCGGTGGCGGCCCTGGCCAATCTCAGCCGCCTCGCCCTATGGCAACCCTGGCGTACGTTGAGAACCCCCCTGGTGTGGATACTCCATGCATCCTATGCCTGGATCGTGGTCTATCTGGTCCTGCAGTCGCTGGCCCTGACCGGCCTGATTCCGGCAAGCTCGGCACGCCATGCCCTGACGGTTGGCGCCATAGGAGGTCTGACCCTCGGCATGATGACCCGGGTGGCGCGCGGCCATACCGGACGGGAATTGCGCGCAGGGCCGGCTGAAGTCCTGGCCTATCTGCTGGTTCAATGCGCTGCCGGCGTTCGCGTCTTCCTGCCCCTGCTGGTGCCGCAGGCCTACTTTGCAGCCCTTCTGGTTTCGGGCTGCCTGTGGGCTGTGGCCTTCGCAGCTTTCGTGGGCCGCTTCTTTCCCATCCTTACCCAACCTCGCGCCGACGGACGTCCTGGATGACGGGCATGGAGTACGGCGAGATCAAGGCGGTACACGTCACTTGCGTGGCGGCCAGCTACGGACTCTTCGTGGGACGCGGACTGTGGATGATGCTCAAACCCGAGAGGCTTCAACAGCACTGGGTCAGGATCGTGCCCCATGTTGTTGACACCCTGCTGCTGATCAGCGCTGCAGCCCTGGCCTACCTGTCCCACCAGTATCCGGGAGTCGACAACTGGCTGACGGCAAAAGTGCTGGGCCTGCTGTGTTACATCATTCTGGGAAACGTGGCCCTCAAGCGGGGAAAAACGCGACAGACCCGGATTGCTGCCTGGATTGCCGCCCAGGGGGTGTTTGCCTACATCGTGCTGGTGGCACTGACCCGTTCGCCGCTAGTGTTTTAAAGGCAAAGGGGTTGTCACTTCCCGTAAATATCCTGACAGGTCCTGTCTGAACTGGCGCAAAAATGCTTTGACCTTGCGCTCGTTGGCCAGTCCTATCCGCATCAGGAGCTTCTGACCGGCCGAACGTTTTTCCAGGTCGGGATCGGCAAAAAGGTAAAACACTTTCGGGTGGACCAGCTGGATCGGCCCGGAGATTTCCGGCGCCTCCAGCAGGTCGCTGATCGCCACCTGAAGCCGGTCGTTGAAATACTGCCCTGGATACCCCATCGACACATAAGCTTTCTGGAACAGTGGATAAAGGCGGACGTATAGTGCCACCGCCCTGGAAGGATTCACTGATTCCACCACCTTCATGTAGGACGCGTAACGCGCCGCGTTGTCGGGGCTGATCACACCGCCCTCTTCGCCGCCGGTCTGCAGGAATTTACCTGGAGGGGATTCCACGGGCAGTGCCGCCGTGGGCACGATGCGGCGAGGCAGGTTGTCCACGGTGGCCACGATGTGGTTGATCAGTTCTTCCGGATCAAACAAGCGCAGCAGTGCCCGGTTTCCGATCAGGGAGGCCAGCGCATCCAGCACGAAGCGGTCGCTTTTCTCCAGTTCGGGAAGTGCAGGCTCTTTTGCCGGTGGCTGAACCAGCTCGTGCTTCAGCGTAGGGGGAGGCGCAGACGGAACGGTGGCTGGCGCGGCCGGTGGTGCTGCAGGCTCCCTGACCGCCTCAGGGACCTGAACCACTTCGCGGTTCAACTGGCGGTGTTGCCAGAAGAAGTAACCCAAGCCGGCCCCACCCACAAGAAAGGCCAGCGCCACCAATATCCATGCGGTCTTTTTCATGTCCCCAATATAGATCATTTTGCGGGACGGGGTATGATTTCAGATGTAACAGACCCTGTTCGTGTCCGGGAGGCCACGTGCCCCAGAAACAGCCGCCGGTTTTGCGCGTCGTATGGATCCTGATCGCAGTCGGTCTGGCCTGGGTTGTTCTCAGCACCGACCTGCTGTGGACATTGCTTCGCATCCCCTCCCCCATCGCCCTCTATTACTCCTACACGGAAATTTTCTATGTACTGATCACCGCTGCCCTGGTGTACGTACTGGTGGACCGCATGCTGGACCGCCAAAACATCATCGAGCAGGATCTGAGGGAAAGCGAGCGTCGACTGCAACTGTTCATTGAGCATGCGCCTGCCGCGCTGGCCATGTTCGACCGGCAAATGCGGTACCTGGCTGTCAGCCAGCGCTGGCTGGAGGACTACGACCTGGGAGGCGAGCAGGTCCTCGGACGTTCCCATTACGAGGTTTTCCCGGAAATTCCCGAACGCTGGAAAACCCTGCATCGGCAGGGGCTGAAGGGGGAAGTCCTGTACTCCGACGATGACCGCTTTGAACGATCCGATGGCAGCCTGCAACGATTGCGCTGGGAAATCCGGCCCTGGTATGCCAATGACGGAACCGTAGGAGGCATCGTCATATTCTCCGAAGACATCACGGCGCGAAAAATGACGGAAGACGCCCTGCTGTCCAGCGAAGACAGATACCGCACCCTGTTCGAACATTCGCGCGACGCCCTGCTGATCCTGGTGGCCCCGTCCTGGCACTGCACGGCAAGCAACCGGGCCGCCCTGCGCCTGTTCCAGTTGCCGGACAGCGCAGCCTTTGCCGCTGCAACCCCCTGGGATCTTTCACCTTCAGTGCAGCCGGACGGACAGGACTCGGAACAGAAAGCCCACAAAATGCTGGCCATCGCACTGCAGGAAGGGGCCCACCAGTTCGAATGGCTGCACAGCCGCCCCGACGGCAGCACGTTTTCCGTGGAAGTCCAGCTCACCCGCATGGAACTGTCAGGAGAGGACGCCGTGCTGGCGTCCGTGCGCGACATCAGTGCCCGTAAAACCCTTGAAAAGCAGCTGGGAGAACATCGGCGGGAAATGGAGTCCCTGCAAAAACGACAGGTGGCAGCCCAGACCGCAGCCGCCTTTGCGCACGAACTGAACCAGCCCCTGCTGGCCATCGCCACTTACAACCAGGCCTCCCTGATGCTGCTGGGATCAGCCCAGCCCGACTTCGCGCGCATCCGGCAAGCCATCGAAGCCAGCGAACGCCAGGCGCTGCGTGCCGGACATGCCATACGGGAACTGCTGGACTCGCTGACCATCACGGAATTTGCCACCGACACCTTCGACATCAACCGAGAGATCCTGGATGTGCTGGACATTGCACGCAAGGAGCACGAACTCCAGTTCCAGACCCGGTTGATGCTGACCGATGACCTCCCTGCGGTGGAAGCCAACCGCACCCATGTCCAGAAGGTCCTGCTCAACCTGCTGCACAACGGCATCGAAGCCATGATCGAAGCTGGAATTCCCTTGCCTGACCTGACGGTCATCGTGACCACCAAGCGGGACCAAAACCTGGCCCAAATCACCATTCAGGACAGCGGACCGGGCCTCAGTACTGAAATACAACGCCGCCTGTTCGAACCGTTTTACACCACCAAATCCAAGGGCATCGGCATGGGCCTGTCCATCAGCCG
>JAGWIW010000040.1 GCA_028866015.1 Betaproteobacteria bacterium | reverse complement strand
CGCACCGGCTTCTACCGCCCCTTCATCGACCCGGTGCTCAACTACCTGCGCGCGGCCAGCGAATCCCACGGCAACGAAGCGCTGCACAACCTGCTCGCCAGCGAAAAGACGTTCGAAATCACGAGCGACGACAAGACCCTGCTGCTGGCCATCAGGGGCTGACCCGTGTTCGGCCCCCGCTACCGCCTGGTATGGCCGGACGGCCGATCGGAAAAAGCCGGCCTGCGCACACTGGGCAAGTCCGGCGGGGCGGGAGAAATCTTCGAAGTGGAACACCGGCCGCAGTACGTGGCCAAGCTCTACCACGCCGTCACCCGGCCCGAACAACTGGAAAAATATTCGCGCAAGATCCGCTGGATGGTGGCCAACAAGCCCGAGCTGCCACCCATTCCGGAAGGCGTGGAAGGCGTGGTGCAGCTGGCCTGGCCCGTGGCCCAGGTGCTGCGCGACGACCGCTTCGCCGGTTTCCTGATGGAGAAAATCGACTTCAGCCGCACCCTGGAGCTGGACTACCTGCTGACGCGGCGCCAGGCGGAAGCCGAAGGCGTGAGCGTGGATTTCGGCAAGCTGGTCACGGTGTGCTACAACCTGGCCTCGCTGCTCAACAGCCTGCACCGCAAGCGCATCGCGGTGGTGGACCTCAAGCCCATGAACCTCAAGGTGTACAAGTCGGAACTGTACGTCTCGATCCTGGACTGCGACGGCTTCTGCATCTATGCCGACAGCTTCCATTCCGACGCGCCGCAGGTGACCCCGGAATATCTGGCACCGGAGTTCCACGGCGTGGCCGTGACCCATCCCGAATCGCAGGACTGGTTTGCGCTGGCCACCATCATTTTCCGGTTGCTCAACTACGGCATCCACCCCTACGTGGGGGTGTCCGACAACCGCCTGAAATACCCGCCGGAACTGGCCGGACGCATCCAGCTGGGACTCTATCCCTACGGTCACCGGACCAACGTGGGCGCGCGTCCGGCGCCCGCCAGCGTGCACGAGGCCTTTCCCGACACCCTGCGCCAGCTGTTTGACCGCGCCTTCGGCTGGGCCTCGGGCGGGCGCCCTTCCGCCTTCGAATGGGCCCAGGCCCTTTCCGCCTACGCCTCGCGCCATTCCGAACACATGGGCCATTGCGACCAGGGGCACGTGCAGTTTGCCGGCAAGCCTTGCCCCACCTGCCTGCGCGAACATATCCTGCAGCGTCACGTGCGTGACAGCCGGCGCCTGGGCACCCGGCTGCGCGCCGCGCCGCGCAAAACGCTGCAGCACGTGAAGAAGTCCCTGCACGGCACCCATTCTTCGCCGTTCCAGGTCACGCTGGCCCAGATGCAGCAATCCCCGATACAAATATTCCATGGCCCGGCGCCCACCGGCCCCGCCATCCCGCTGGCCCAGGCCACGCGGCAGGCGGTGGCGCTGGAAATCCTGTGGCTGGTGGGGCTTGCCATTACCGTGTGGTGGCTCAGATGAACGGGGGGGTGCCGTGTCGCCGCAACTGATCGGTTTCACCGTTGCCATGCTGGCGCTGGCCTGGTGGTGGCGCCCGCGTGGGGCCGGGCCTGCCGCGTTGCTGCTGCTGGCCGCCTTCAGCGTGCTGGGCGGCATCGCCTTTGCCGCGACAGAATCGCTGTTTTCCCCGGCCAGCCACCCCGTGTTTCTGCACTGGAAACCCACGCTGTTCTACTGGACGCTCTCCCTCGTGTTCGGGGTGGCGTCCTTTCTCAACTGGGGCTATCCCGCCCGCTGGGTGATCGGCGCCCAGCTGCCGCTCGCCAACCGCCAGTGGTACTGGTTCAACCGCGTGCTGGCCCTGTTCTATGCCCTGCTGGGCACCATCAACCTGGTGGTGGCCTATGCCGGTGCCGAAGCGGACTGGCAGGGCTTCAAGGAGGCCTGCTATCTCAACCTGGTGGCCCTGATCCTGGTGCGCATCAACTTCGTGCTGCTGCCGGTGCTGAAGGACGTGGCCGTGCTGGGCTACCGTTTCGTGAAACGCCAGAAGCCCTAAACCGGCTGGGCCGCCTGAAAAACCCGGATTCTGGGAGCAATGGTTTTTTCCAGGGTGCGCCGTGCCACTCGCATGTCGTACTCCGCCTGCAGGTTGAGCCAGAAACGGGGCTCCATGGAAAAGAACAGTCCCAGGCGCAATGCCGTATCTGCCGTGATCGGGCGCTGCCCGTGCACAATTTCGCTGATGCGGCTGGGTGGCACATCCAGATCAGCCGCCAGCCGGCGTGCCGTAACTCCCATGGGCTTCATGAACTCTTCCAGCAGAATTTCGCCCGGATGAATTTCCTCAAGCAATTTGGCCATTCTCTGTCCTAGTGATAATCCACAATTTCCACGTCACGGACCCCGTCAATTCCCCAAACGAAGCAAAGCCGCCATTGGTCGTTGATGCGGATACTGTATTGCCCTTTGCGTTTCCCTTTCAGCGCTTCCAGTTGGTTTCCTGGAGGGATGCGCAACGTGTCCAGTACTGTTGCCGCGTGCAATTGCAGCAATTTCCTGCGAGCGACACGTTCAATGGATCTGAAGCGAACCGAAATCCTGCTCTCGAATAAAGCCCTGGTCTCGGGACAGGCAAAGGAAAGAATCATGCCCCATGATATTCCGAAAAAGAGATTCTGTAAAACAGAACGTCCTGGCAGGCTGCCCCCCGCGCCGCGCCTGCCGCTCAGTACGCCACGTAAGGACCGCCACCCACAGGCGTATAGCGCTGTTCAAATGCCATGAATACGCTGCGTCCGAAGAAGAACGGCAGCCCCCAGTCGAAATAACCCTGAATCGGGCTGCCCGCCAGATTGCTGAATGCGGTGGCATTGGGTGAGCCCGTGAACAGGGCTTCCGCGTTGGCCACGCTGAAGCCGACCGTTTTGGCGTTGCCGTTGCTGTAACCCTGGTTGAGGGCTGACAGCGTGACGGTACCCGGCGGGCAGTAGAAGCCGGCCGCCGGCCCGTTGTTGCTGCAGGAGGAAAGATAGCTGTCCGCAAAATACAGGGCGTTGGAGCCGCTGTCCAAAAAGGCAGCGTCATAGTAGGACTGTCCGCCGAACACCGTGGTGAAGTTCCCATAACTGCTGTCCAGGTCATAGATGGTGGCGCTACCCAAGCTGTTGTTGGCGGCGGTGGCGATGCCCAGGGTGAGCGTTCCGGTCACCAATGCGCTGCCCGTTGCCGCCACGGACGGCAGCGTCAGCACCACGCCGTTGTTGTCGTTGCCCGACGCCAGCATGGCCACGGGGTTGGAGAGCTGCCGGTCCGGCGTCACGGCCGTGACCTGGCACACGCCGCCGGGGCAGATCCAGTACATCCAGTATGAAGTCAGGGTGATGTCGGAACAGGCTGTTCCACAATCCTGCAGGAATGTCTGGATGCCCAGCACGCCGTTGGCGCCAAAGCTCGCCACTTTGTCTTCAATCACCGCGTTGTTGGAACAACCGGCCGGCACCTGGGAGAAGATCGGGTCGCCGATGATCTGGATCGGCAGCGCACTGGCCGTCTCCCCCGCCAGCTGCACGTCCGCGATGCGCACCGAACCCCAGCTGGAGTTGCTGGCAAAGGCCACGCATTCCGCCAGCGCGTTGCCGCTGCTGTCCCGCGCCTGGGGCAGCGCCGCCAGCAGCCCCGGCGTAAGCACGGAAGAAATCAGGCGCAGCCCCACGGAACCGGTGTCCACCAGCACGTGGTCGATGGTCTGGCAGGCGCTGGTGCTGCCCGGCGAACAGACCGTGACGCTCACGAATGGCTCGTTGGCGGCGATGCTGGTGAGTGCTGACGGGCCTTGGTCCACCACCAGCGGCAGCACGTTGCGCGCCGGACTGTAACAGGTGCTGGAAGCGGCGCCGGGAATATGCCCTCCCACCTGGAGCAGGGACAGGTCCACCGTGATCAGCACGTTGGTGTAGGTGGTGCCGTTCACCTGCACGGAGGGAATGGTGAGCTGGTTGGTGGCCGGGGCGTAGCTGTCGCAGGTGCCGTAGGGTGGCCCGCCCCCCAGCGCCAGCACGTTGCCCAGCCGGACCACCACGTTGGTGTACACGTCGCTGCCCAGCACCACATCGGGAATGGTGAGGGTCTGGGTGGAGGTGTTGAAGGTGTCCGTGGCCCAGGCCGAAGCCGCACTGCCCAGCACAAGCAGGCAGAGAGCCAGACGGAGGCGCTGGAAGAAGGACACCGGAGCTCCTAGTGCAGGGACTCGGGGGAGACCCCCGCCGGCACCAGGGCCGGCGCGTAGGCGAAGCCCGCAAAGGCCCGCTGGTGCCCGCTTGAGGTGACTACCAGGTCGGGCCGCTGCACGTGCAATGGCCCGTGGCGTCCCGGGCGTGCCTGGGCTGCGGACTGCAAGGTGGGGAAATAGCTGCCCAGCAGCTGGCGCAGGTCCGGAATGCGCGGCCCGTTCCAGCCCACCGCAAACACGTGGCCTGAAGGGGACAGGTATTCCCGCACCACCAGGCCGCCGGCGTCGCGGATTTCATGCACCGTGTAGCTTGCGCCCGGTTGCGCCCGCAGCACGGCTTTCATGCGTGCCCGGTCAGCTTCGATGGATGCGGCCGTGCCGCCCAGCTCGGCACGGGCCATGAGGGGCAGTAAAAACAGCAGCCAAAGACCGCGATACGGCACGGGCTAGCGCCCCGGCACAGGCGGCCCGTACGGGGCCCCCGGCGCCGGAGGCTGCGGGGGCTGCATCGGCGCCGGCGGCGCGACAGGCACGACGCGCCAGGGCTCGGGACATTGCGGCACGGCCGGATAATAACCCCGGGCCGAATCACAATAGAAATAGGACTGCGGCGCACCCTGCGGCGGCACCAGGGTGGTGCCCTGGGGCGACACCGGCGGCCCGGGCAGGTTGGGCCCGGTGACGGGCGCCACGTAGGTTATCGGTGCCACCACCATGGGATAGGGATAGACCGGGCGCTCGTAGAAATACCACACGCCCGCCACGAACCACCACCAGCCATAGCGGCCTTCATGCCACTCGTGGCGCCACATGCCGGTGCGCCAGAGGGTCAGCTCCCGTTCATGGAAGCGCCGCACGTCGTGTTCGCGAAACTCGTGATATCGGGCACGCGGGCCTTCACCACGCGGGCCTTCGTGGTGACGGAACTCTTCGGCCATGGACGGTCCTGCGGCCAACGCGGCCAGGCCCAGGGCAACCAGCGCGGCAATCCGCCACGGTGCGCGAATGGAACGGGTCATGAGAGTGCCTTGATGTTCGTTATGGAATCAGTGGGCCGGCACGGGGCGCCAGGGTTGGGGGCAACTTGAAACATAGGGATAATAGGCGCCCGCCGCATCGCAATAATACCAGGTGGCCGGGGCCGGCGGAGCCGCCGTGTAGGCGGGAGCCACGGGAACCTGCTGCTGCACCACCACGGTGGCAGGGTAGGCCGGATAGGCGCCATAGTAGGGCGGGTAGTAATAGGGACGGGCCAGTGCCGTGCCGATCATGGCACCGCTCACGAGGCCGAATCCAAAGCCGCCCCAGCCCCAGCCTTCACCCCGGCCCCAGCCCTCACCTCTGCCCCAACCTCCACCCCAGCCGCGGTCGGCGGAAGCCGGCAAGGCCAGCGTCAGTCCCAGCAGTGCCACCAGCGCGAGCGCCGCGCGTTTTTTTCCGTCCAGCTGCATGGAAGCCTCCCTTGTTGTCATGGCCACTGTCACTCTCCTGTCACCATTAGAGCCAGCGTTACAGTTAAGATTCGTAAACAGCATGAAAAGTTTCGTTAATTTCCGCGGAATCTGTCCATGACCGACCGCAACCGCCGCTTTCTGCTGGCGCTGGCCGCACTGCTGGCCTGGTCTCTGGCCCCGGCTGCTCCGGCCACCCTGCCCTCCATCGAGGTGCACGTGCAGGTGCAGGGCAGCCATGTGCGGGTGCAGGCCCATGTGCCCTTGCCGGTCACACGGGAGCAGGCCTGGGCCGTGCTCACCGACTATCCCCACATGGCTTCGTTCCTGCCCAATCTGCAGGAAGCGCGGGTCCTCAGCAGCGAAGGCAACCGCCTCACCACCTTCCAGCGCGGCACGGCCCGTTTCGGCATCTTTTCCTACGACTTTGAAATCACCCGCGAAGTTTCCCTGCAGCCGCAGGATGCGGTGCACTCGCACCTGCTCTCCGGCAACATGAAGCAGTTCGACGCGGAAGCGATCCTGCACGACACAACCCGGGGACTGGTGCTGGATTACCGCTCCGACAGCGTGCCAAGCTTCTGGCTGCCCGCCTTCGTGATCAAGCCGTTCGTGGAACACGAAACGCGCGAACAGTTCGACGCCATGCGCCGGGAAATGGCGCGCCGCTATCCTCAGTAGGTTTTCTGCAGCGCCAGGTAGAACGACCCCTGGTTGCTCTGCGCCACGTTGGACAGCCCCTGCCCCGCGGAAAACAGCAGGCTGCACGACGGACCCAGCCCATAACTTCCGCCCAGGTTGAAGCCGCTGAAGCCCCGCTCGCCTGGCGCCGGCGAACGCTCGCCGAACACTTCGCCGCCCAGCTGCAGACGGTCATTCACGCGATAGAGCAGCACCCAACCCGAAGCCCAGGCATTGCTGCGGCCGGCCCCGGGATTGATCCAGTAACCGCCCCCGCCGTAAAGCGTCCAGCGCCCCCGGGTGGTCTGCACCCACAGCGGCAGGTAGGTGCTGCCTGCGCCCGGGCCCAGCATGCGTTCGGCATTGCCCGATGACAGCTCATGCAGCGGGTACACGCTCACCATCCAGTCTTCTTCCGATGCGGTGGCCGGGGTGAGCCGGATCTTGGCCCCCACTTCGGTATTGCCGGCACCGTAAGCCTGCCCGCCGGGTGTGGCGCTGTACCCTGCCTGGGGCATGACGTGCAGCTGCACACCGGCAGCCGCTCCGTAATTGATGTCCAGCTGGGGCAGGAAAGCAGTGGTCTCGCCCAGCGCATGCGTCCCGGTGAACGCATGGTTCACCTCCCAATGTCCCTGCGGCACCGGCTCGGGATCATCCGTCACGAATGGGGGGCCGGCCTGAACGGTCAAGGGACAGGCAACCAGCAGAAGGGCGCGCCAGGCGTCGCAGAAAAATCGGTTCATTGCAGGATGGAAGGCCTTCGGGTTGCCGCAGCGTGTCGGGGGCTTTAAGCTCCGTGCATGGTCTTGCAGAAATATGTCAGCGCTGTGACAACAGCGGCGCCAGCACGTGCCACACGTTGTCGAGCAAGCGGGGCTGGGCCTCGGCCGTGGGATGAAGCTGGTCGGCCTGAATGAGCGCGGGATCGAGTGCCACGCCGTCGAGCAGGAACGGCACCAGCGGCAGGTGGCGGCTGGACGCCAGGTCGCGATAGACACGCTGGAAACCTTCCGTATACTGCGGCCCGTAATTGGGTGGCAGGCGCATGCCGATGAGCAGCACACGTGCACCGTGTGCCCGGGCACGCGTGACGATGGCGTCCAGATTGTGCCGCATGGCGGACAGCGGCAGGCCGCGCAGGCCGTCATTGGCGCCCAGCTCCACCAGCACCCAGTCGGGATGATCGCGCCGCAGCGCGTCTTCCAGGCGCGCCAGGCCGCCGGCCGTGGTGTCGCCGCTGATGCTGGCGTTGACCACCTGCCAGGACATCTGACGGGCGGTCAGCCGCCCCTGCAGGAGCGTCACCCAGCCTTCCCCGGGCGCGAGACCGTAGCCCGCACTCAGGCTGTCGCCCAGAACCAGCAGGGTGCCCGCCCGGGCGCAGGCGCTGCACAACAAAAGGATGAGAAGGAACGAACGCATGACAAGCATCGATGAAGGACAGCCCATTATCGTGGCGCAGGATGTGGGCAAGCAAGTGCCCATGCCGGGCGGCGCACTCACCATCCTGGAAGGGGTGTCGTTCGAGGTGAAGGCCGGCGAGCGGGTGGCGATCCTGGGCGTGTCGGGTTCGGGCAAATCCACCCTGATCGGGCTGCTGGCCGGGCTCGACCAACCCAGCCACGGCCGCATCCGGCTGGCCGGTGAAGAACTCTCTGCCCTCGATGAAGACGGCCGGGCGCGCCTGCGCGGACGCACCGTGGGCTTCGTGTTCCAGACCTTCCAGCTGCTGCCGGGACTCACTGCCCTGGAAAATGCCATGCTGCCGCTCGAGCTGGCGGGCCGCAGCGATGCCGAGTCCGCCGCACGCGACCTGCTGGCCCGCGTGGGGCTGGCCGCGCGCGCCCACCATTACCCGCGCCAGCTGTCCGGCGGCGAACAACAGCGGGTGGCGCTCGCGCGCGCCTTCGCCACTTCCCCCGCCGTGCTGTTCGCGGACGAACCCACGGGAAACCTGGACGCCCATACCGGAGAAAAAATCGCCGACCTGCTGTTCGACCTCAACCGCGAAGCCGGCACCACCCTGGTGCTGGTGACCCACGACGAGCGCATGGCGGCCCGCTGCGGGCGGCGCCTGCATCTGGATGCCGGACGCCTGGTGCGCGATGAACGCTGACCGCCTGGCCTGGCGCTTTCTGCGGCGCGACTGGCGTGCCGGGGAGCTGCGCATTCTCCTGGGCGCCCTCGTGATTGCGGTGGCCACCACCAGCGCCATCGGCTTTTTCACGGACCGCCTGCAGCGCGCCATGGTGCGCCAGTCGGCGGAACTGCTGGGCGCCGACCTGGTGCTCAAGACCCCGCGCCCGGCGCAACAGGCCTGGCTTGACGAAGCGCGTGCACGCGGCCTGCGGGTGGCGCAGGGGCTGGAGTTCCCGAGCGTGGTGCTGCATGGCGAAGCGCTGCAGCTGTGCGACGTGCGCGCCGTGGAACCGGGCTATCCCCTGCGCGGACGGCTGCGCATCGCGCCCGCTCCCGATGCCCCTGCACAGGAGACGCGCGAGCTGCCCGCACGCGGCGAAGCCTGGGTGGAAGCGCGCCTGCTGCCGCTGCTGCAGGCCAGCCTGGGCGACACCCTGACGCTTGGCCGGCTGTCCCTGCGCATGACGCGCGTGCTGGCTTTCGAGCCGGGCAGCGGCGGCAACCTGGCTGCGCTCGCGCCCGGCGTGCTGGTGCGCGCGGAAGACCTGGCCCAGGCCGGGGTGATTGCACCGGGCAGCCGCGTCACTTACGACACCCAGTTTGCGGGAGACCCCGAACCGCTGGCGCGCTACAAGCGCTGGCTGGCTGCCCATGCCGGTACCGGTGCGCAGCTGGTGGACGTGCATGAAGGGCGCCCGGCCATCGGCTCCGCGCTGGACCGCACCGAACGCTACCTGGGACTGGCCAGCGTGAGCGCCGCCCTGCTGGCGGGGGTGGCCATCGCCATGGGGGCGCGCCGCTACAGCGAACGGCATTTCGACGTGAGCGCCATGCTGCGCTGCCTGGGCGTGACCCAGCGCAACCTGGTGCGCTTTTACCTGCGCCAGCTTTTGCTGCTGGGCCTGCTGGGCAGCGGCACGGGCGTGCTGCTGGGCTTTGCCGCCCACTGGGGACTGCTGTTCCTGCTCTCCGGCCTGCTGCCGGCCCAACTGCCGCCGCCCGGCCTGCAACCGGCTGCCTTCGGTTTTTTCACGGGGCTCGTGCTGCTCACGGGCTTTGCCCTGCCGCCGGTGCTGCGCCTGCAGCGAGTGCCGCCACTGCGCGTGCTGCGGCGTGAACTGGACCCCCTGCCCCTGGGCGCCTGGCTGGTGTATGGGGCGGCACTGGCCACCCTGGCGCTGCTGCTGTGGCGCACCACCGGCAGCCTGGCCCTCACGGCCAGCGTGCTGGGCGGAAGCGTGGCCGCGCTGGCGGGCTTTGGCACACTGGCCTGGAGCCTGCTGCGCGCCATCCGCTGGCCCATGAAAGGCGCCGGCGTGGCCTGGCGCTATGGCCTGCACGCCCTGTGGCGCCGCCCCGCACTGGCGGTGGGACAGATCCTGGCCTTCGGCCTGGTGTTCATGGCCATGGCGCTCACCGCCCTGCTGCGCGGCGACCTGCTCTCCACCTGGCGCTCCCAGTTGCCGGCGCGCGCGCCCAACCATTTCGTCATCAATGTGCTGCCGGACCAGGTGGGGCCGTTCAGCGTGTTCCTGCGCGAACAGCACATCGACAGCGCCGCCCTCTACCCCATGGTGCGCGCCCGTCTCACGGCCATCAACGGCACGCCGGCGGGGGCACGCAACGGGCATACCCACGATGAATCGCTGCGGCGTGAACTCAACCTCACCTGGAGCAGGACGCTGCAGGCCGACAACGGGCTCACGGCCGGACGCTGGTGGCAGCCCGGCGACGAGGGGCAGCCCCTGGTGTCGCTGGAAGCGGGCGTGGCGGACCGCCTGGGCGTGGGGCTCAACGACCGCCTCACCTTCGACTTCGGCGGCGGGCAGACGCTGGAAGTGCGGGTGGCCAGCCTGCGCACAGTGCAATGGGATTCCTTCAAGCCCAACTTTTTCATGATTTTCCCGCCGGGCACCATTGACCGCTTTCCCGCCACCTACGTCACGAGCTTCTACCTGCCGCCCGGCGAACAGGCTCTCATGGCACAGATGGTGCGGCGCTTTCCGGCAGTCACGGTGATCGATCTGGAGCCGCTCATGGCGCAGGTGCGCCAGATCCTGTCGCAGGTGACGCTGGCCGTGGAATATGTGCTGGCCGGCGTGCTGCTGGCCGGTTTTGCCGTGCTGGCGGCTTCGCTGCAGGCCAGCCAGGACGAACGGCTGTTCGAAGGCGCCCTGCTGCGCACGCTGGGAGCCAGCCGCTACCAGCTCCGGGCCGGGCACCTGTCGGAGTTCGTGTTGCTGGGCGGATTGTCAGGACTGTTTGCGGCCGCCGGCGCGCAGGGCGTATCCGCCCTGCTGTACGACCGCGTATTCCATCTGCCGGTGCATGTGCAGTGGCCGCTGTGGCTGCTGTTGCCACCACTGGGTGCGCTGGTGGTGGGAGCCGCCGGCTACTGGGGCACGCGGCGCGTGGTGGAGCAAAGCCCGCTGGCGGTGCTGCGCGGACTTTAAGCCAGCAGCAGTTGCCAGGCTTCGGAAGGTTCGAAGCGGCCCTCGGGCATCAGCGCATATTGCGGTGCGCGCAGCCAGCGGTCGGGTTGGCCGGCGATGGCTTCAAGAAACGGGGCAATGGTGCGATGTTCGCCGCCGCACAGGCCCGGGCTGGCTGCCCGGAAATGGCCGCTGCCGTCGCGCTCGCCATGGCAATACCGAACCAGCAGGGAACCCTGCCCATCGCTTTCAGCGCGCAGGCCGATGCGAAGGGACGCTCCGCTTTCTTCGGCCTCCAGATCCACGCTCAGCCCGTTGGCCAGCACGGCGCTGATGGCGTCATGCAGTTGCGCCGTCATGTTGAGTGGCCTGCCCATGATTCCTCCCCGAGCGCAAAAAGTGTCGCCCTTCAAAAGGAATATCGGACAGCCACAGCGGAAGTTGAGTCTTGTTACTCGCCCCGGTAGCGCAGGTCGGTGCGGCGGTTCTCGGCCCAGGCGGCTTCGGTGTGGGCCGGATTGCGCGGCTTTTCCGAACCCATGCTGACCGCATCCGTTTGCGACGGGGGCACGCCCTGGGCTTCCAGCAGCTTGCGCACGCCATCGGCGCGACGCTGCCCCAGGCCCAGGTTGTATTCGCGGCTGCCGCGCTCGTCGCAATGCCCTTGCAGGGTCACATGCGCAGCCGGATGGGCCAGCAGAAACTGCCCGTGCGCCGTCACCAGCGGCAGGTAGCGCACCGGCACGGCATACTGGTTGAAGTCGTAGAACACGCTGCGCTGGCCCAGGGCGCCAGCCGCATCCCTGGGCGGATAATTCACCCCCGCCACACCCGGTGCATGCGTCCTGCCGTTTTCCACGGGCAGGGGCTGTGCCAGGGGAATCGTCCCTTCAGGGGCTGGCGGCTGTGTGCTGCAGCCCGCCATGAGGGCGGCCACGGTGGCCAGCAGCGCGACTGTTTTGTTCATGTTGAAAGCTCCGTGTGGGTTGCCGGGCTTTTGTGCCGGCCCCATTCATCCTATCATTCCTGCAGGAGGCTGCGAAACGATGGACAAGGAATTCTGGCTGGAACGGTGGGCGCGCAACGAAATCGGTTTTCACCAGGGCGACATCAATCCCCATTTGCGCCGCTTCTGGCACGAGGCCGCCCCGGCGTCCGGGCGCGTGTTCGTGCCCCTGTGCGGCAAAAGCCGCGACCTCCTGTGGCTGCGCGACCAGGGCTGCCCGGTGCTGGGGGTGGAACTGAGCGCCATTGCGGCACAGGCTTTTTTTGAGGAAAACGGGTTAACGCCCGTGCGGCAATCCAAACCTCCGTTCGAATCCTTCGAAGCCCGTGGCGTGGAAATCCTGTGCGGGGATTTTTTCAATCTGGATGCGGCGCACCTGAAGGACGTCACCGCCGTGTATGACCGCGCGGCGCTGGTGGCCCTGCCGCCTGAACTGCGCGCGCGCTATGCAGCCCACCTGGCTGACATCCTGCCGTCCGGCGCACAGCTGCTGCTGGTGACCTTTGACTACGACCAGAAGGAAATGGGCGGTCCGCCGTTTTCCGTGCCCGTGGCGGAAGTGGAAGCCCTGTTCGCAGGCCGCGCCGCCATCCGGCAGCTCGCACGCATCGACGCCCTGGCCGACAACCCGCGTTTCCGTGAGCGGGGTGCTTCGCGCATCGAGGAACACGTGTTCCTGCTCACCTTCTGATCAACGCTGCAGGAACGCTTCCAGTTCCGCAACCGGCAGCGGCTTGCTGTAGTAATAGCCCTGCACTTCGTCGCACCCCTGCGCCTTGAGGAAGTCCGCCTGGCGCTCTGTTTCCACCCCTTCGGCAATGGTGCGCATGCCCAGGCTGCGCGCCAGGTTGATGATGGTGCTCACGATCATGCTGTCTTCAGGATCATCCGGCACGTCGCGCACGAAGGACTGGTCGATCTTGAGACGGCTGATGCGGAAACGTTTGAGGTAGCTCAGCGAGGAATAGCCCGTACCGAAATCATCGATGGAAAGGCGGATGCCCCGTTCGTTCAGCCCTTCCATCACCGCCACTGCCGTGGCAGGGTCGCCCATGGCCACGGCCTCGGTGAGCTCCAGTTCCAGCAGCGACGGCGGCAGCCCCACGGCCGAGAGAATGTCGGAGATTGATTCCAGCAGGCGCGCGTGGCGGAACTGCACGGCCGACAGGTTGACGGCCAGCTTCATGGCGGGAAAGCCGCGCTCGATCCAGTTTTTCATCTGGGCCGCAGCCGTGCGCAGCACCCATTCGCCGATGGGAATGATGAGGCCGATGTCTTCCGCAATGGGCACGAATTCGGCCGGTGAAATGGCCCCCAGCTCCGGATGCTGCCAGCGCAGCAGGGCTTCCACACCCACCACCTGGTGGTCCTGCAATGAAATCTGGGGCTGGTAATGCACCGCCAACTGGCGACGCGCCAGCGCCTGGCGCAGGTCGTTGCTCAGGCGCAGGTTGCGCGCGGAATGCACCTGCATGGTCTGCGTGAAAAAACGATAGCCGTTTCGTCCGCCCTGCTTGGCCTGGTACATGGCGGCATCGGCGTTCTGGGACAGGGTTTCCATGTCCTTGCCGTCTTCCGGATACATGGCAATGCCGATGGACGGGGTGATGACCAGTTCGTGCGGTCCGATCCAGCAGGGGGCCGCGACGGTGTCCAGCAGCTTGTCCGCCACCTGCGCTGCGCCGTTGGCGTCGCAACCGGGCAGGATGAAAATGAATTCGTCCCCGCCCAGGCGCGACACCGTGTCCACGGCACGCAGGCCCTCCAGAATGCGCTTGGCCACTTCCACCAGCAGGCGGTCGCCGATGCTGTGGCCGAGCGTGTCGTTCACGTCCTTGAAATGGTCCAGGTCAAGGAACATGATGGCCATGGGTTCCGTGGCCCGTTCGGCCATGTGCAGCGCGTAGTTGAAATGGTCCTGCAACAGCACGCGGTTGGGCAGCCCGGTGAGCTGGTCGAAGTGGGCGAGGTAGGACAGCTGTTCTTCCGTGCGCTTTTTTTCCGTGATGTCGTTCTTGATGGACAGGTAACCCGTGGCATGGCCTTCCGCATCCCGGATGGGGGAGATGAGCACGGCGACAAAATAGTCTTCCCCGCTCTTCTTGCGGTTGATGAATTCGCCCTGCCACGATTTCCCGGCCAACAGATGGTTCCACAGGTCTTCGTAGGTGCTGCGCGGGGTTTTGCCGGATTTCAGCAGGCGCGAGTTGCGGCCCAGCACTTCCTCCGGGGCATAGCCCGTCTTGTCCAGGAACGCCTGGTTGACGTAGACGATGTTGCCGTCAAGGTCGGTGATGGTGATGCTGGACGGACTTTGTTCCACGGCCTGGGACAGCTTGCGGATCTGCTCCTCGCTGTTCTTGAGGTCCGTGATGTCCTTGGCAATGCCTTCGATGATGGATTCGCCGTCCTGGGAGCGGATTTCCACGGCCCGGTCGAGTACCCACTTCCATTCGCCGCGGGCATCGCGCAGCCGGTACGCCACGGAAAACACCCGGTTCTGCCCGGCCTCGCGGATGACCTGCTCCACGGCCGGACGGTCGTCCGGATGGATGGATGCGTTCCAGATGAACGGATGGTCATACAGGTATTCCAGGGAATGGCCCAGCAACGTTTCTGCCTGGGGACTGTAGAACAGGCCGCCACGCTGGCTGGAATAGATGTACACGGTGTCGGGCAGGTTTTCCACCAGCCGCCGGTATTTCGATTCGCTTTCGCGCAGCTGCGCCACCGCCTCGCCGCGAGCCGCTGCGGTGCGCAGGCTCAGCACGGCAAACACCAGGCCGCTGGCCAGTTCTTCCAGCAGCTGCACCTCTTCCGGGTTGAACGCTTCGGGCTCGCGCGCATACAGGGTGAGCGCGCCGAACGCATGCCCGTCCTCCCTGAGCGGCAGCGCGATGCTCGACTGGTAGCCCTGTTCCAGGGCGGCCTTGCGCCACGGCTTCATGCGCGGATTGGTGAGCCAGTTCTGGTTGACCTGCGTGGTGGCGGTGCGGATGGCCGTCCCGGTGGGACCGCGCCCCAGGTCAGTGTCGGCCCAACTGACGCGGATGCGGCTGAGATAGCCTTCCTCGTGCCCGGAATGGGCCACGGGACGCACGGTTTTTTCCTCGTCGGGTTCGGCATAACCCACCCAGGCCATGAGGTAGCCGCCGTGCTCCACCATCTGGTGGCAGATGTCGGTCAGGAGCTGGCGCTCTTCCTGCGCATGGATGACGATGTCATAGCAGGAACTGATCAACCGCAAGGTGCGGTTGAGGCGCAGTTGGGTATCGTCGGTGGGGGTATTCAAGGGGCAGCCGGTCCGGAGTTGCTTTTTTTCTCGTCGTACATGCGCCGGTCCGCGAGCTCCAGCGCCTGCTGCATGTTGTTGCCGGTTTCCGACAGGGCAGCCACGCCCACCGCCCCACCGGTCTCCATCAGCCCGGTCTCATCCCGGACCGCCTGGAATACCGCCGAGAGGCGCTCGCGCACGGACGCAATGTCTTGAACAGACAGGGTGGGAGAGAGGATGACAAACTCGTCGCCGCCCACGCGGTACATGAAGTCGCTGGCGCGCAGGCCGCGCTGCAGGGCCGCGCCGAAGGCGCGGATCAGCCGGTCGCCGGCGGAGTGGCCGTGACGGTCGTTGACGAGTTTCAGGCCATTGAGGTCCACGATGATGGCGAGCAGGTCGGCATGCTGGCCGGAAGCCATGAGCTGGGTGACGCGCGGCAGGTCCGCTTCCAGGCGGCGGCGGTTGCCCAGGCCCGTCATGGCGTCGGTGTTGGCGCGCTTTTCGGCCTCTTCCACCACGGCCAGGTTCTGCAGCAGCAGCTTGCGGTGATCCAGCCGCAGTTCCATGGTTTCCATCACGGCAGCCGCAAGGTCCTGCAGCGCAGTGCGGTC
Organism: Betaproteobacteria bacterium; assembly: GCA_028866015.1. Taxonomy (GTDB): domain Bacteria; phylum Pseudomonadota; class Gammaproteobacteria; order Burkholderiales; family Ferrovaceae; genus JAKBAT01. The sequence continues at coordinate 784 of JAGWIW010000040.1, read as the reverse complement.
CGCGTCGTCAAACTCCCGCGGTTCGCGGTCGATCACGCAAAAGGTGCCGATGTTGTGGCCTTCCCGGGTCCTGAGCGGCGCGCCCGCATAAAAGCGCAGGCCGAATTCGCCGGCCACCAGGGGGTTGGACAGGGCCAGGGCATCCGCGCGGGCATCTTCGTACACCAGCACTTCGTCCTGCAGGATGCAGGAGGCGCACAATCCGGGGTCGCGCCCCACTTCGGTCACGTCAAGTCCCAGGCGGGACTTGAACCAGATGCGATCCACGTCCACCACCGTGACGATGGCGATGGGCACGCTGAACAGGCGTCCGGCCAGGCGGGTCAGGCGGTCATAGGCGCCGTCAGGCGGCGTGTCGAGAATGCCAAGGTTCTGGATGGCAGCCAGACGCAGCCGCTCGTCATGAGCGCCTGCCGGTGCAGACGATTCTTGCGACTCCATGGACTAGTCCCCCTGGTCAACCGGAGTTCCGGACGGCCCCCGGCTGTTCTTTTTGTTGAACAGGCAGTGTACCGCGAGCCGGCCGGGCTGTCAGGGCGGCAACATCAGTAGGGCCGCAGCACCCCCTGCACCAGGCGCACCCGGTCGCCCACCACGAAGGACGGGTTGGCCTGCTGGGTGAAGGTGCGTTCGCGACCGTCTTCCATGCGCACCGTGATTTCATGCACGCGCGTGCTGCGCGCGCGTTGCTCGATTTCGCGCCCGGCCAGCCCGCCGCCCACGGCGCCCGCAATGGTGGCCAGGTCCTTGCCGCCGCCGCTGCCTACCTGGTGTCCCAGGATGC
>JAGWIW010000039.1 GCA_028866015.1 Betaproteobacteria bacterium | reverse complement strand
AATCCGAACAGGGCCAGCAGGAAGGCGAGCGAGGCGGCGAAGGGAGAAAGCTGCTGGGCGCGCATATTGGCGAAGGTGTAATCCCCGCTGCCGGCCTGCAGCACGCCAAAGCACAGCAGGATGGCGATGGCCCCCACGTGCGCCATGAGCAGGTAGAGGTAGCCGGCGCGGCGGATCTCGCCCAGGCGGTGGTTGGCGATCACAAGGAAAAAGGAGGACAGCGCCATGGTTTCCCACATCACCATGAACACGTAGGCGTCGTCCGCCAGCAGCACCAGCGCCATGCTGGCCAGGAACACGTGGTATTCCAGGCACAGCAGGCCGGGTGGCGTGCCTTCGCCGCGCCGGAAGTAGCCGGCGGCAAAGGCTGAGACCCCGGCACTCGCCAGCCCCAGCACCAGCAGAAAAAAGGCGGACAGGCTGTCCAGGCGCAAATGGAAGGGCAGGGTGGGCAGGCCAAGCGGGAGGGTCAGGGTTTGCGCCGGGCTGGCCAGTGCCCAGGCGGCACCGCCGGCCAGCAGCAGGGCGGCCAGCCCGCCCAGGGGGAACAGCAGGTAGGCCACCAGGGCCAGGCGGCGCAAGGCCAGCACCCCGGCCATCCCGATCAGGAGCCAGGCGGCGACGGCCGACAGGATGCAGTCCAGAGGCATTGTTTTACGGAGGAAAAGCCTTCTGCTGATGTTGCATAGTGTGTAAACTACATTGGAGTTGACAGTTATTGCAATTATAATTTGATTAACATACTATTTTTGGAAGCGTTTTTCGCCCTATGGAAAACCGGACTGCCCGTTTGACCCTGCTGATCGACCCGAGCAAGAAGCGCATTTTCGAGGAGATCTGTGCCAGCCAGGACCTCACGCCGTCCCAGGTGGTGCGCCGGCTGATCCGCCAGTACATCCTGGAACATGCACAGGGACGCGAATTGCCCGAGTGGCTGCGCAACCGGCCCTCCGCCGAGCGCGATTCCCGGTGAGCGTTGCCGAAGCCGACCAGCGCTTCATGCAGGAAGCGCTTGCGGAGGCGCGGCGGGCGGCTGCCTGCGGCGAAGTGCCGGTGGGCGCGGTGGTGGTGCGCGATGGCGTGGTGGTGGCGCGCGGCGCCAATGCACCGGTGGGGCGGTGCGATCCCACGGCCCATGCCGAAATCATGGCGCTGCGCGAAGCGGCGCAGGTGCTGGGCAACTACCGCCTGCCCGAGTGCACCCTGTACGTCACCCTCGAGCCTTGTCTCATGTGCGCCGGGGCCATCCAGCACGCGCGCCTGGGGCGCGTGGTGTTCGGCGCCTCCGATCCCAAAACCGGCGCCTGCGGCAGCGTGGTGGACATGTTTGCCGAAGCCCGTCTCAACCATCACGCCACGGTTTATGGCGGCGTGTGCGCCGAGGAAAGCGCCGCGCTGCTGCGCGCATTTTTTGCCGAGCGACGCTGAAGCGGGACAGCCGTCATCGGGTAGAATGGCGGCATGACTGCCGCTGCTTCCCATCCCTTCGTCCACCTGCGTCTTCACACTGAATTTTCGATCACGGACGGCATCGTCCGCATCGAGGATGCCCTGGCGCAGGCTGTTTCGGACGGCATGGGGGCGCTCGCCATCACCGACCTCAACAACCTGTTCGGGCTGATCCGCTTCTACTCGGCGGCGCGCTCCAACGGGGTCAAGCCCATCGCCGGTTGCGACGTGTGGATTGCCGCGCAGGAAGACTGTCCGGCTTTTCGCGTGCTGCTGCTGGCACGCAACCACGACGGCTACCTGGCCTTGTGCCGCCTGTTGTCACGGGCCTGGCGCACGGGGCAGGATCGCGGCGTGGCCAGCATCCGGCGCGAATGGCTGGAAGCGGAGGGAGCCCACCTCATTGTGCTGTCGGGAGCGGCCCAGGGCGATGTGGGCCTTGCGCTGGCCGCCGGCAATCTGGCACTGGCCCAGGCCCGTGCCCGGCACTGGAACGAGGTGTTCCCCGAAGCGTATTACCTGGAACTGCAGCGCACCGGCGCCCCGGGCCAGGAAGCCCTGGTGCAGGCCACGCTTCACCTGGCCGCGGAACTGGGCATTCCGGTGGTGGCCACCCATCCCATCCAGTTCCTGCGCCCGGACGACTTCAAGGCGCACGAAGCGCGCGTGTGCATCGCCGGTGGTTACCTGCTGGCCGATCCGCGCCGCCCCAAGCTGTTCACGCGGGAACAGTATTTCAAGACGGGCGAGGAAATGGCGGCCCTCTTTGCCGACGTGCCCGAAGCCCTGCAGAACGCCGTGGAAATCGCCAAGCGCTGCAACCTCGAGCTGACCCTGGGCAAGCCACGCCTGCCGGATTTCCCCACGCCCGAAGGCGTGACGCTCGACGACTACATGGTGCAGCTGGCACGCGAAGGCCTGGCATCGCGCCTGGAGCGCCTCTATCCCGATCCGGAATTGCGCCGGCGCGAGCAGGCCACCTACCATGCGCGCCTCGATTTCGAATCCCAGACCATCATCCAGATGGGGTTTTCCGGCTACTTCCTGATCGTCGCCGACTTCATCAACTGGGCCAAGCAGCACGACGTGCCGGTGGGTCCGGGGCGGGGTTCCGGTGCGGGCTCCCTGGTGGCCTATTGCCTGGGCATCACGGATCTCGATCCGCTGCGCTACGACCTGCTGTTCGAACGTTTTCTTAACCCCGAGCGCGTGTCCATGCCCGATTTCGACGTGGACTTCTGCCAGGACGGGCGCGACCGCGTGATCGAATACGTGCGCGAGAAATACGGCTCCGATTCCGTATCCCAGATTGCCACCTTCGGCACCATGGCGGCCAAGGCTGTGATCCGCGACGTGGGTCGCGTGCTGGACCTGCCCTACAACTTCGTGGACCAGCTGGCCAAGCTGGTGCCATTCGAAATCGGCATGACGCTGGCCAAGGCGCGCGAACAGGAGCCGCAGATCAACCAGCGCGCCGAGTCCGAAGAGGAGGTGGCGGAACTGCTGGCGCTGGCGGAAAAGCTGGAAGGCATATCGCGCACGGTGGGCATGCATGCGGGCGGGGTGCTGATCGCCCCCGGACAGCTCACGGATTTCACGCCCCTGTACTGCCAGGACGGCTCGGAAGCGGTGGTGAGCCAGTTCGACAAGGACGACGTGGAAAAAGTGGGCCTGGTGAAGTTCGACTTCCTGGGGCTGCGCACGCTCACCATCCTGGACTGGGCCGAACGCTACATCCGCTCCATGCCGGATCACCCCGAGGCGGCCGATTTCCGCCTGGCGGACATCCCGCTGGACGATCCGGCCACCTACGCGCTGTTCGGTTCCGGCAACACCACCGCCGTGTTCCAGCAGGAATCGCGCACCGCCAAGGACCTGGAAAAGCGCCTCAAGCCCGACAGCTTCGAGGACATCATCGCCCTCATGGCCTTGAACCGTCCCGGTCCCCTGCAGTCGGGCATGGTGGACGACTTCATCAACCGCAAGCAGGGGCGCTCCAAGGCGGAATATTTCCACCAGTCGCTGGAGCCGGTGCTGCGCCCCACCTACGGCGTGATCGTGTACCAGGAACAGGTGATGCAGATCGCCCAGGTGCTGGCGGGCTACACCCTGGGCGGCGCCGACCTGCTGCGGCGGGCCATGGGCAAGAAGAACGCGGCGGAAATGGCGCAGCAACGCACGCGCTTCATCGAAGGCGCCACCGAACGCGGCGTTGCCGTCAAGCTGGCCACGCAACTGTTCGACCTGATGGAGAAGTTTGCCGAATATGGCTTCAACAAGTCCCATTCGGCGGCCTACGCGCTGGTGTCCTACCAGACCGCCTGGCTCAAGGCGCATTATCCCGCGGCCTTCATGGCGGCCACGCTGTCAGGCGACCCGGACGACACCGACAAGGTGGCCGTGTTTGTGGAAGACGCGCGCCACAACGGCCTTTCCATCCTGCCGCCGGACGTGAACGCCTCCCAATACCGTTTCGTCCCGGTCAACGACCGCGAAATCCGCTATGGCCTGGGTTCCGTGAAAGGCACCGGCGAATCAGCCGCCCTCGAGATCGTGCGCCAGCGCGAAGCAGGCGGTCCCTATCGCGACCTGTTCGATTTCTGCCAGCGCACGGACAAGCGCGTGGTCAACCGGCGCGTGGTGGAAGCGCTGGTGAAGGCGGGCGCCTTTGACAGCCTGGGCGAGGAACGCGCCACGCTGCTGGCATCCATGGACGATGCGCTCGAACTGGCCGAGCAGGCCGCACGCCACACCCACCAGGGCGGGCTGTTCGGCGGCGAGGCGGAAACGGCCGTGGCGCCCGTGGCGCTGACGGCAGTGCCCCCCTGGTCCCTCAAGGAAAAACTCGCCCACGAAAAATCGGTGCTCGGGTTCTATTTCAGCGGCCATCCCTTTGCCTCTTACCGGCGCGAAGTGGAAGGTTTTGTGTCGCGGACGCTGGCTGACCTCGTGCCGCAGCCCGATCCGGTGGTGGTGGCCGGCGTGGTGGCCGCCAGCCGCATCCAGCAGACGCGCCGCGGCCGCATGGGGCTGGTGGTGCTGGACGACGGCACGGCCAAGGTGGAAGTGGCAATTTTCAGCGAGCTGTTCGACACCGTGCGCCCCCTGCTCAAGGAAGACCAAGTGCTGGTGGTGGAGGGCAAGGCGGCGCTCGACCACTTCACCCAGGGGGTGCGCCTGACGGCAGAAGCCGTGCACTCCCTGGAACAGGCGCGCACCCGGTTTGCGCGCGGCCTGCGCCTGTCCCTCAACGGCCAGGCGGATGCGGCGCGCCTGGCCGCCATTTTCAAGCCGTACTGGCCTGGCAGCTGCCCGGTGCGGGTGCGCTACACCAACGGCAACGCCAGTTGCGAAATGGAACTGCCGCCAGCGCGGCTGGAGGAAGGGTTGCTGGCGGAACTGGGCGCCTGGCTGTCCGAATCGGGCGTGCAGGTGATCTACCGCAACGGAGCCGGTGCCGCGGCTACTTGATGCGCAGTCCCGGCGTGGCCCCGCTGTCAGGCGACAGCAGGTAGAGGCCGTTGCCGTCGCCGGCGGCCAGCACCATGCCTTGCGATTCCCCGAAGCGCATCTTGCGCGGACTCAGATTGGCCACCATCACGGTGAGCCGTCCCACCAGCTGTTCCGGCGCATAGGCGCTTTTGATGCCGGCAAACACCGTGCGCTGTTCCAGTCCGATGTCGAGCGTGAGCTTGAGCAGCTTGTCCGCCTCGGGCACCGCTTCGGCCGCCACGATGCGCGCCACCCGCAGGTCGATGCGCGAGAAGTCGTCTATGCCGATGGTTTCGGCCACGGCGGGCAGGGTGGCCGCTTCGGGTTTGGCGGCCGCAGCCGGGGCAGGGGCCGTCAGCTCCTTGCTGGCCGCCACCAGGGCTTCCACCTGCTTGGGGTCGATGCGCGTGACCAGATGCTGGTAAGGATGGATGCGCCGTCCCGCCAGCGAGGCTTCGGCCGACGCCTGGTGCCAGTCCAGCGCCGGGATGTCGAGGAACGCTTCCACTTTTTCGGCAAGGGCCGGCAGCACCGGCTTGAGGAACAGCGTGAGCAGGCGGAACATTTCCAGGGCGCCCGTGCACACCTGCTGCAGGGTGTCGCGCGCCCCCTCATCCTTGGCGAGATCCCAGGGGCGGGCGCCGTCCACGAACTGGTTGGCGGCGTCGGCCAGTTCCATGATCTCGCGCACGGCCTTGCCGAACTCGCGCGCGTCGTAAAGCGATGCGATGGACTCGGCCTGGGCGCGGAAGCGCGCCACCAGGGCTTCGGCTTCCGGATGCAGGTGCGCCGCGAGCTGTCCGTCAAAGCGCTTGGCAATGAAGCCGGCACAGCGGCTGGCGATGTTGACGTACTTGCCCACCAGGTCGCTGTTCACGCGTGCCACGAAATCGTCCAGGTTGAGGTCGATGTCGTCCATGCCGGCGTTGAGCTTGGCGGCGTAGTAGTAGCGCAGGTATTCGGGCGCGAGGTGGCGCAGGTAGTTGCCAGCCGTGATGAAGGAGCCGCGGCTTTTCGACATCTTCTGGCCGTTGACGGTCAGGAAGCCGTGCACAAACAGGCGCGTGGGGGTGCGAAAGCCCGAGCATTCCAGCATGGCGGGCCAGAACAGGGAATGGAAGTAGAGGATGTCCTTGCCGATGAAATGGTAGAGCTCGGTGCCGCTGCCTTTTTGCCAGAATGCATCGAAATCCAGGCCCCGTTCCGAAGCCAGCTTGCGGAAGGTGCCGATGTAGCCGATGGGTGCGTCCAGCCAGACGTAGAAGAACTTGCCGGGAGCCCCGGGAATTTCGAAGCCGAAGTAGGGGGCGTCGCGTGAAATATCCCAGTCCGTGAGGCCGGCGTCGAACCATTCGTCAAGCTTGTTGGCTGCCTCTTCCGGAATGGTGCCGGAGCGCGTCCATTCGCGCAGAAAGCTTTCGCAGGCGCCCAACCGGAAGAAATGGTGTTCTGACGTCTTGCGCACCGGCGTGGCGCCGGAGACGGCGGACACCGGGTTGATGAGGTCGGTGGGCGCGTAGGAGGCCCCGCACACTTCGCAGTTGTCGCCGTACTGGTCCTTGGCGTGGCAGCGCGGGCATTCTCCCTTGATGAAACGGTCGGGCAGGAACATGCCGCGCGCCGGGTCGTACAGCTGTTCGATGGGACGGATGCTGATGAGTCCGGCCGCTTTCAGGCGATTGTAGATTTCCTCCGCGTATTCCCGTGTTTCGGGGGAATGGGTGCTGTAGTAGAGGTCGTGCTGGATGTGGAAGCCGGCGAAGTCGCGCATGTGTTCCGCGCGCGCCTTCTCGACCATCTGTTCGGGCGTGATGCCCTGGGCTTCGGCCGCCAGCATCACGGGCGTGCCGTGGGTGTCGTCGGCGCAGATGAGATAGACCGTGTGGCCGCGCATGCGCTGGTGCCGCACCCAGACGTCGGTCTGGATATGCTCGACCATGTGGCCGAGGTGGATGCTGCCGTTGGCATAAGGCAGCGCGCTGGTGACCAGGAGGGTGCGGCTCATGGGAAGGGATCGCTGAAAAAAGTTGCTAGTTTAACAACCTCCTGCCGCAATTTCGATACTTGTCCATATCCTCTATAATCGCAGGATACGATTTTACAGAACGAGCGACGAGGACGAAGGATCATGGCAATCGCAGAACGCGACGTGGACACGCTGGTCAAGGCGCTCACCGACCCCAATACCGGAAAAACCCTGGGAAGCGCCAAGGCGGTGCGCCAGGTACAGGTGGCGGACGGGGCGGTGACGGTTGAGCTGGAGCTGGGCTATCCGGCCCGCACCCTGGGGGCGGCCGTGCGCGAAAGCATCGAGGCGGCCTTGCGCGGCCAGCCCGGCGTGAGCGCCGTGACCGTCAAGATCGACTGGCGCATCAAGGCCCATGCGGTGCAGACCGGCCTCAAGCCGCTGGCCGGCATCCGCAACGTGGTAGCGGTGGCCTCCGGCAAGGGCGGGGTGGGCAAATCCACCACGACAGCCAACCTGGCCCTGGCGCTCGCGGCCGAAGGCGCCCGAGTGGGCATTCTCGACGCCGACATCTACGGTCCTTCCCAACCCACCATGATGGGCGTGTCAGGGCACCCGCAAAGCGCCGACGGCCGCACCATGCTGCCGCTCGTGGGCCACGGCCTGCAGACCATGTCGGTGGGCTATCTCATCGATCCCGACCAGCCCATGGTGTGGCGCGGTCCCATGGTGACCCAGGCGCTGGAGCAGTTGCTGCGCGACACCCAGTGGGATGACCTCGACTACCTGATCGTGGACATGCCTCCGGGCACCGGCGACATCCAGCTCACGCTGGCGCAGAAAGTGCCGGTGACGGGCGCCGTGATCGTGACCACGCCCCAGGACATCGCCCTGCTCGACGCCCGCAAAGGCTTCAAGATGTTCGAAAAGGTGGGTGTGCCCATCCTGGGCGTGGTGGAGAACATGAGCACGCACATCTGCTCGAAATGCGGCCATGAAGAACACATCTTCGGGGCCGGCGGCGCGGAAAAGATGTGCGCCGATTTCGGCACCGAACTGCTGGGCGCCTTGCCGCTCGACATCCGCATCCGCGAGGAAACCGACTCCGGCAATCCCACCGTGGTGGCCGAGCCCGAGGGCGCGATAGCCCAGACCTACCGCGCCATCGCGCGGCGCCTGGCGGTCAAGGTGGCCCTGCGCGGTGAAGACCACGCGGCCAAGTTCCCGAAAATCGTCGTCCAGAACTCCTAGGAAGGTTTTCCATGAGCATCAAGTCCGACCGTTGGATCCGGTCCATGGCCGAACATCACGGCATGATCGAGCCGTTCGAGCCGGGGCAGGTGAAGGAAGTCAACGGGCAGCGCATCGTCTCCTACGGCACGTCCAGCTACGGCTACGATATCCGCTGCTCGGACGAGTTCAAGCTGTTCACCAACATCAATTCCACCATCGTGGACCCCAAGAACTTTGACGCCAATTCCTTCGTGGACGTGAAGGCGCCGGTGTGCATCATTCCGCCCAACTCCTTCGCGCTGGCGCGCACGGTGGAATATTTCCGCATCCCGCGCAACGTGCTCACGGTCTGCCTGGGAAAGTCCACCTACGCGCGCTGCGGCATCATCGTCAACGTGACCCCGTTCGAGCCCGAATGGGAAGGCTACGTGACGCTCGAGTTTTCCAACACCACGCCGCTGCCTGCCAAGATCTACGCCAATGAAGGGGTGGCCCAGGTGCTCTTTTTCGAGTCCGATGAGCCTTGCGAAGTGTCCTACAAGGACCGTGGCGGCAAGTACCAGGGCCAGAGCGGCGTCACCCTCCCCAAAATGTAACGTGCCTTGTCATGCGCCCGGCAGTATCAAAGTCGGGCGCAGCGGCTCATGATCCGCACCGGGCTCGCGGCCTAACCCCTTGCTGTCATGCGGTTTCCCGGCATAGCGCCGGGGCGGGTCACGCCCCGGCCGGCCCAATGCCCGGGTGCTTCTCCCTATAGTGGTTCCGGGTTTCCCGCGGGGAAGCCGTTCACTCGAGGAGAAATGCGCCGTGACTACCCTTGGCAAGTCCATGTCGGACATCAACCTGGGCATGATCTATCTCGCCCGCGAAGTGCTGCAGCAGGATCGTCATCTGGGCATGGCCAATCTCGGCATCACGCCGGAAGTGGCCGACACCCTGCTTGCCCTGTCTGCCGAAGAAATCAACCGTCTGGCGCGCACGCCGCTGTTGCTGGTGGGGTTGCGCTGGCGCGGTGCCGCCGTGTGGAACTGTCTGCGCCAGTACGCCACGGGCTCTGCTGCCGCACTGCCGCGCGCCCTGCTGCTGGGCGAAGGTGAGCTCGATCATGTCCACTAAACGGGCCCTGCAAACGGAAATCCTCCAGTACCGCAACGCCGAACGCCTGTTCAAGCTGGGGGCGCGTGTGCCCATCGTGGCGGAAATGACGCGCCTCTCGAGCTGGTTCCTGCGCAAGCTTTCCCTGGAAATCCGCGGCGAAGCCCCGCGCAAGGGCCAGATTCCCAATTCCGACCAGTGGTACCTGCGGCGCCAGAACCATCTCCAGGCGTCGCTCTTCTGCGCCATCTACGACAGCGTCAAGCGCGCGGCGAGCGACGATGCGGACGAGTGCGCACTGCTGGTGTCGGCCTATTCCGAGCTGGGACGGGCGGTGGAAGCGGCCGGCCTGCCCCTGCTGATGTCGGTGGACCGGGCCTGGTGGCTGCTCAAATCGCTTCAGATCAGGAACCTGCAACGGGCCCGCTGCCGCGTGTGCGGCGCGCGCTACCTGCAGCCCTGGGGCAAGCTGGAACGCAATTTCCTGTGCAGCGACTGCCGCGGCCGGGGCTACACCCTGGCCGGCGGGCGCAGCCCGCGGCGGGTGGCGCGGAGGGCCGGACATGAATGCGCCTGAGACCGGGCTGCTTACCCTCGCATCCCCAGCAGCCTGCCTGCAGCAGGCGCGCGCGCCGCTGATGTCGTTCCGCACGCTGGTGGGGCTGGGGCCGGCGCAGGCCGAGCAGGTGCTGATGCCCAGCCTGGAACGCATGGCCGGGTGGGTGCTCAACCTGGATGTGGCGCCGGGCGCGGGGCAAGGTCTGCTGTTTTGCGCGGCGCTCGAAGCCGGAGCCCTGCGCCTGGCCAATGCGCCGGAGGCGCCCCTGGAACGCCTGGCCATCGGTCTGGGCGGGGTGCTGTACACGCTGGCAGCCGCCCTCTCGTGCAGCGTCGTGCAGGCCCCGGGGCGTGACGATGTGCCGCGCTGGGGTGCCCATGCAGGCAGCCTGTGGGGATGGGCACGGGCCCATGAGGTGGCGCAGGTGCGTTGCGAACGGGCAGCCGCCGCGGTGCCGGCCGTGGCCGCTGTGGCCCTGCTGGCCGGGCGCGTGTTGTCGGGAGCCACCCTGGCCTGCCTGGATGCCGGCTCCATGGCCGCCCTCGAACCCCTGTGGGCCGAGGGGGCCGGGGTGGGCAGCGCCCTTGGGGCGAGCGTGGCGCAAGCCGCCGCCTCACTGGTGCAGCGGGGCCTGTGGCAGCCGCTGCAGGCGCCGGGACGCATCTGGCAGGAGAGCGGGCGCTGGCACCTGCTGTGGCCGCTGGCGGGGGAAGACCTGCGCACCGAGGTGGCGCTGCTGGGGGGTGAACGCCTGATGCCCGAAAGCTGGCTTGCGGCGTTGCGCGACGCCGGCTGCGTGTGCAGTGATGGGGGCCCCCAGCCTTCCTTTTGCCTGCATCCGCTGCTGCGGCGGACGGTGCAGGCCTGTGTCGCGGCCGGCCCGCTGGAGGCGACCCTGCGCCGCCTGATGCCATGAGCGGTGCGGCCTGGCTGCCCTGGCCGGGGGCGTTGCTGTCAGGTCTGCTGGCGGGGCGTGCAGCGGGTCTTGGCTGGCTTGCGGCAAGCACTTTTTCCCTGGCCTGCAGCGCGGTGGCCGCCGTGGGCGAAGGCCCTGTGCTGCGGCGGGCCTGGCGCCGGCAAGCGGGGCTGCGAACACGCAAGCTCACGGCGTCATTTCTTGAACGCTGGGTGCGGCGCCATCCGCAGCACCTGCTGCTGGGCCACGGGGCGCCCTGGCGCACCCGGGAAGCCCGCCGTTTTTTGCTGGCGGCGGCAGCGCCGGACCTGCGCCAGCACGGCTCGCCATTTGATCACACGGGTTTGAGCCGCGTGCTCCGCCTGCCGGCTTCCGGCAGCCATACCCTGGTGGTGGGGGCGCCAGGCACCGGCAAAACACAGCTTTTTGCCTTGCTGGCCGTACAGGCCATCGCCCGAGGCGATGCGGTGGTGCTGCTCGACCCCAAAGGCGGGCACGCCCTGCGCGAGCGCCTGGCGGCGGCTGCCGCTCGGTTCGGTCGCCCTTCGTTCCGTCTGCTGGCGGCCGAACCGGAAACGAGCGATGCCCTCGACCTGCTGGCCCACGGCCGTACCGCCGGGGAACTGGCCAGTCGCGTGGCCCGGCTCATGCCAGCCGACGAAAGCGACAACAGCTTCGGCCAGTTTGCCTGGATGACCCTGCATCGCCTCATCGAAGCGCAGCGGGCGCTGGGGGAGGTCGTGACCCTGCAGCGTTTGCGCGAGCATGTGGCGGACCAGGGGCAGGCGTTGCTGCGCCGCCTGCAGGCCAGCGGAGTGGCGGCCGAGGGCGCCCTGGCCGGACTGACGGCGCTCGCGGCCCATGACCCCGCCCATTACCGGAAAATGATCCTGGCCCTGGCGCCCGTGCTGGAAACGTTGTGCGGTGCGGCCCTGGGGCCGCTGCTGTCGGATTTGCGGCGCCCGCGCGTGACCCTGGGCCAGATCGTGCGCCAGGGCGGGGTGCTGTATGCCGGGCTGGGTGCCTTGAGCGACGAAGCCAGCGCGCGTGCCCTGGGCGCCCTGCTGCTGGCCGACCTGGCGGCGCTGGCCGGCAACCGCTACCGCGGCGACGGCGAACAGCGGCCCATCCGCCTGTTCGTGGACGAGGCGGCGGAAGTGACCAATCCGGCGTTCATCCAGCTGCTCAACAAGGGACGGGAATGCGGGGTGCAGGTCACGTTTGCGGTGCAGACGCTGGCCGACCTTGAAGTGGCCATGGGCGGTGAAGCGCCTGCGCGCATGATGCTGGGCAATGCCGGCAACCTGGTGGCGTTCCGGCTGCTCGATGCGGGTTCGCGTGAAGCCTGGTCAGCCCGGGCTGGGCAGGTCTGGGCCCGCCTGCACGGCAGCGCCCAGGGCAGCCAGCAGGGGTCCGGCCCCACGGGACGCAGCCGCAGCCGCAATGCCGGACGCAGCGAGGTGATGCAGGAAGTGCCGCTGTTGCCCGAAGCTTTGCTGGCCCAGCTGCCGGACCTCGCCTTTGCGGCGCTGCTGGGCGGGCAACAGGTTGTGCTGGGGCGCCTGCCGCTGCTGGCGCAGGAGGGGGCGTGACGCTCGCGGGGCTGGCTTTCGAAGCCCTGCGCGAGCAGCGCGCCTGGCACGGGACGCTGGCTCTTGATGCCTGGCGCGACGCCCTCGGGGCCCAGCCCGCAGGATGGGCGTTGCAATGGCATTACCGGCTGGGAGTGCTGTCGGGATGGCTGTTGGCCGGGATGCCGCCGGCCCTGCTGCTGGGCTGGCGCCGCTGGCAGGGGCGTGGCGGGCGCGATGCCCTTGAAGTGCTGGCCTGCCGCAGTCGCCGGCTGACCCTGTTGCTTGCGATGGGGGTGGGAGTCGGGGCCTATCTGGTCTGGCCCGCGCCACTGCCTCCGCCTGCCACGCCCTGCAGTGCGGCGCTGCTCCTGCTGGCCATGGCGGGGTTGCCCTGAAGCCTGCGGCTACTTGCCGCCGCGGGCAAAATCCTCGAGCTCCGTGTCGTCAATGGCGTACAGTGCATCGAGGCTGTCGTCGTCGAATGGGTCGCTTGCCGGTACCCGTGATGGTAAAATTTCAGGCTCAGATAAGTTGATTGCTGGGCCGTATTCGGAAATCATCGTCGTCTCCTTGTTTTCTCTCGTCTCTTTTCGTCGTGTTTACAGTGATACCCGAGTCAGATGACAGGCGCATGACAACGCCTGGCGGGTGCCTGTTTTTTCAGTGGGAAACGGATTTCACATGTCGCAACCGGAACAATCGCAACGCCGCTGGCTGCCCCAGCTGGCCCTGGTGGTACTGTCCCTGATCTGGGGCTACACCTGGGTGATGGCAAAGGAAGGGCTCGATTACGCCCCACCGCTCGCATTTGCCGCCCAGCGCAGCATCGGCGGGGCGCTTGCCCTGCTGCTGGTGCTCAAATGGAGCGGCCGCCCGCTGCGCATGCTGGCACCGGGCTCGGCGCTGGCCATCGGGCTGGTGCAGGTGGCAGGGTTCACCCTGCTGCAAACCTGGGCCCTGGTGGAAGGGGGTGCCGGCAAGACCGCGGTCCTGATTTACACCATGCCCATCTGGACCCTGTTCCTGGCCTGGTGGTTTCTGGGCGAGCGCATTCGCGGCACGCAATGGGTGGCGGCGGCCACCACCCTGGCCGGCCTGATGCTCATCATCGAGCCCTGGGACATGCACTCCAGCCCGCTGAGCAAGCTGCTGGGTGTGCTGGCCGCCCTGTGCTGGGCCATCGGCACGATTCTGGTCAAGCGCCTGCGCGCGCGCCAGGAAGTGGACCTGCTCAACCTCACCACCTGGCAGATGGTGGTGGGCGCAGTGATCCTGGCAGGCTTTGCCGCTTTCGTGCCGGCGCCGGCCACGCACTGGACCCCGCATTTCCTGGGCATCCTGGCCTTCATGTCGGTGGCCAGCACGGCGTTGTGCTGGTGGCTGTGGATCTACATCCTCGACCGCGTGCCGGCCTGGGAGGCGAGCCTGTCCGTGCTGGGGACGCCTGTGGTGGCCCTGCTGTCCTCGCGCTGGCTGATGGACGAGCGTTTCCGTCTGCCCGAATTGCTGGGGATCGCCCTCATCGGTTCCGGGCTGGCGTTGCTGGGGCTGCTGGGATGGGCCGCAAGCCGACGTTCTGCGGCAGGTGCAATTTCCGGGCAGTGAGTGGATAATGGCCCCGAATAAGAAAAAATTACAACAAGCGGATGGCGAATGATTAGGGACGATTCCGGCTCTCAGACTTCCCTTGAAGGATCGGCTGAAGAGTCCTTGCTGCTTCAAATCCAGGCGCTTGGCCAACTGCCATCCCCATCCCATACGGCCCTGCGCCTGTTTTCCCTTCTCCAGTCTCCCGACAGCGGCCTCAAGGAAATTGCGGCCGTGGTCAAGTCGGACCCCACACTCACGGTGCGCCTGCTGCGGCTCGCCAACCGTCCCGGCAACGGTTCCGTGCGCCCGGCCGTGGCGGTGGAAGAGGCCCTGGTGCGTTTGGGGTTGAACGCCGCCGTTCATCTGGCTGCCGGACTGTCCGTGCTGGACAACGCACTCACCAATCACGATGGGGAAGTGGCGGCCTACATCATCCTCTGTCGCCGTTCGCTGGCGGCTGCCGTGGTGTCGGAATGGCTGTGCGGCCAACCCGGGGTGCCGGCCGGCAGCGCCGAAATGTTCACCTGCGCCTTGCTTGCCCGCGTGGGGCAGCTTGCGCTGCTGCGTTTCTATCCCGACGCCTACAGCGGGTTCCTGGGCAATGGCGTGCGGCCGGAGGAACTGCTGCACCTGGAGCGCCAGCACTTCGGCGTCGATCACGTGGCCATCAACACCGCCCTGCTGCACGACTGGGGTTTCCCGGGCGTGCTGGTGGATGTGATCCGCATGGCTGAAGTGGGGCAGGACGATCTCGGCACCCAGGACCGCAAGGCCATCATGGCCCAGATCCTGCGCGCTTCCTGGGACATCGCGCCGCACCTGGTGGACCAGTCCTGCGACGAAGTGCTGCTGCCGCACATGCGGGATATCCTGGTGCTGCTGGGCGTGAGCCAGAGCCAGGAAGGATTGCAGAAAGCCGCGACCCAGGTGCGCCATTGCTGGCAACTGTGGAGCGAAGACCGCGGCCTGGGCGGGACCCCCGAAGAGAATCCGGGTGCTGTCGCCACCGGCCAGCCCGGCGTGCTTGGCATGGCGCTCTTTCTGGCCCCCGACAGGCCCCATCCGGAATGGGTGACAGCCCTGGAAGGGGCAGGCTACCGCATGCAGGTGGCCCCCTCTTTCGAAGCGGCGGCACGCCAGCTGAGTACCGGGCAGGCGGACCTGCTGCTGGCCGCCCATGACGCGGCGCAGCGCGAGGCCCATGCGCCCCTGTTGGAGGCCCTGGTTGGCAGCCATGGGCATGCCGTGATCCTGCTGCAGGACCAGCCGGATGAAGCCGAACAGGCGCGTCTGCTGGCGCTGGGCATCGATGCCGTGCTGCCCTGCAGTGCCGGCACCGAACTGCTCATGGCCCAGGTAGGGCGCGCGGCGCAACATGTCCGCATGCAGATGACGCTGGAAGCGGAACGGGCATCCCACCGGCGCATCCTGTCGCAGCTGGCGGTGACCACGCGCAAGCTGCACCGGCAAACCCTCACGGATCCGCTCACGGGGCTGGCCAACCGCCGCATGGCGGACGCCTTTCTCAAGCGCCACTGGGCCCAGGCGGAACGTCGCCAGACGCCGCTGGGCTGCCTGCTGATCGACCTCGACGATTTCAAGCAGATCAACGATGCCCATGGGCATGACGCGGGTGACCGCGTGCTGGTGGAGCTGGCCGGCATCCTCAAGCGCCAGGTGCGCCAGGAAGACCTGGCGGTGCGTCTGGGGGGCGATGAGTTCCTGATGATCTGCCCGCTGGCGCGCGAAGCCGACCTCGAAGTGCTGTGCAAGCGCCTGCTGGCGGCGGCGGCCAGGCTCAACCTGGAAACCGGGCCGCTCAGCTTTTCCACGGGCATTGCTGAACGCGACCCCCATGTCATGAAAACCCCCGAGGACCTGCTGCGCGCGGCGGACCAGAAGCTGATGCGGGTCAAGCGCGGACGGTGACCGTTCAGATATAAGCGTTACTGATCCATGCAATCAGAATAATTTAATTTACTTATGCATGGTTTTCTCTGAAGATGAGGTCCATCACGACGCAACGATGGACCCCACGGAGGAAGACCATGGCAGTGAAGACCTACAACGCGGGCGTTAAGGAATATCGCCACACGTACTGGACGCCCGAATACAGTCCCAAGGACACCGACATCCTGGCCTGCTTCAAGATCACGCCGCAGGCCGGCGTGGATCGCGAAGAAGCCGCCGCAGCGGTTGCCGCGGAGTCCTCCACCGGCACCTGGACCACGGTCTGGACCGACCTGCTCACCGACCTCGACTACTACAAGGGCCGCGCCTACCGCATCGAAGACGTGCCGGGCGACGACACCTGTTTCTATGCCTTCGTGGCCTATCCCATCGACCTGTTCGAAGAAGGCTCGGTGGTCAACGTGATGACCTCGCTGGTGGGCAACGTGTTCGGCTTCAAGGCCATCCGCGCCCTGCGCCTGGAAGACGTGCGTTTTCCGCTGGCCTATGTCATGACCTGCGGCGGCCCGCCCCAGGGCATCCAGGTGGAACGCGACAAGCTCAACAAGTACGGCCGCCCGCTCCTGGGCTGCACCATCAAGCCCAAGCTGGGTCTGTCCGCCAAGAACTACGGTCGTGCCGTGTACGAATGCCTGCGCGGCGGCCTGGATTTCACCAAGGATGACGAAAACGTCAACAGCCAGCCCTTCATGCGCTGGCGCGACCGCTTCGAATTCGTCCAGGAAGCCACCATCAAGGCCGAACGCGAAAC
>JAGWIW010000099.1 GCA_028866015.1 Betaproteobacteria bacterium | reverse complement strand
TTCGGCAAGCCGGTCTGCAAGTTCGGATAGCGGAATATTGAGCGCGCCGGGCGGATGCCCCGCCTCGAACTCGTCGCGCGGCCTGACATCGAGCACGGTCACGAGACCCTCCTGCATCCGGTCGATCAGTTCCTCGCGCGAGACGGGCTCGAGCGAATCGCGCGCGCGGAAATAATCCGCCATCACCCGATCGATCTCCGCGACATTGCGTTCCCCCACGCGGCCGAGCGCGTGGACGAGGCCCGTGACTTCGCTCTCGCCGGCGAGGCTATAGATGATGCGCTTGCCGCGCCGCTCGGCATTCACCAGCCGTGCGCGCCGAAGAATCTGCAAATGCCGCGAAGTGTTGGCGAAAGTCAGTCCGGCGCGGGCCGAGAGGTCTTCGACGTTGCGCTCGCCCTGGGCGAGGTGCTCGAGCAATTCGAGTCGATGTTCGTGCCCAAGGGCCTGCGCCACTTCGGCAAGATGAACATAGATGGCTTGTTTCGGTCCCATGCTTGACATTGCCATGTTTCAGGAGAACATTCAGGAGAATGATTGAATGAGTCTTACGGGACTCGCACCGGGAGTGCAACCCCATGATCCTGCGGCAGTTCCTCCATCGCGAGCCGGTCGGCATTTCCTATCTATTCGGCTGCGGCGGCAAGGCAACCTGCGCGGTGGTCGATCCCGCCGGCGAGATCGAGCCCTACCTGCGCGCCGCCGAAGAGGGCGGCATGCGGATCGCCTACGTGATCGACACGCATGTACATGCCGACCATGTCTCGGCGGGGCGAGACCTCGCCGATGCAACGGGTGCCGAATACGCCCTCGGGGCCAAAGCCGATGTCGGCTTTCCGTTCCGTGCAGTGGCGGACGGCGAAGTCTTGCCGCTCGGCAATGTCAAGGCTCAGATCCTGCACACACCCGGTCACACGCCCGAGCATATCTGCCTGCTGGTCACCGACCATACCCGCGCGGACGAACCCTGGTTCGTGCTGACCGGCCATACGCTTATGGTCGGCGACATGGGACGCACCGAGCTTGCCATTAGCGCCGAGGACGGCGCACGCGACCTGTTCCGCAGCGCAGCGAGGCTCAGAGCGCTGCCGGATCATGTCGAAGTCATGGCCGGTGCCTATGCCGGATCGGTCTGCGGACGGTGGCTGAGCGGCAAGCCGTGGTCCACAATCGGCTTCGAGAAGCGCCACAACGCTGCCTTCGCTATCACCGGTGCAGACGAGTTCGTGCGGGAAATGCTCGTCGAGATTCCCCCGCCGCCACCCGAAGCTGCTCGATTGCGGGCGATCAACGCCGGCCTTGCCGTGGCCGCGGTGTAACGATGTCGAGCGCCGCCGCCACGGTTAATGGCCGCGAGCGAGCAGTTCGGCTCGGCCTCAGGGAGAACTGGCCGCAATTCGCGCTGCTGGTGCTGGTCAATGCCTTCGTCGGCGGCATGGTCGGGATCGAACGCACGGTGGTGCCGCTTATCGGGGCAGAGCAGTTCCATCTCGCCTCGACGACGCTGATCACCTCCTTCATCGTCAGTTTCGGCGTGGTCAAGGCCTTCGCCAATCTCGTCTCGGGCCAACTTGCCGACGCCTGGGGCCGCAAACGCGTGCTGGTGCTCGGGTGGCTGTTCGGCCTGCCGGTGCCTTTCATGATCATCGACGCCCCAAGCTGGACGTGGATCGTCGCCGCCAATGCCCTGCTCGGGATCAACCAGGGGCTGGCCTGGTCGATGACGGTGATCATGAAGGTCGATCTGGTCGGCCCGAGGTCTCGCGGGCTCGCTGTAGGACTTAACGAGTTCGCCGGCTATGTCGCGGTTGGGGTGACTGCCTTCCTTACCGGCTACCTTGCCTCGCGTTATGGATTGCGTCCGGTCCCGATCTACCTCGGCATAGCCTATGCCGCACTGGGCCTGCTGTTCTCGGTCCTGCTGGTGCGGGACACGCGCGAGCATGTCCGCGTCGAGACGGCGGCGCATCCTCGCCAGGAGGCGACGATCGGCTTCGCCGAAGTCTTCGCCTTCACCTCGTTCCGGAACCGCAACCTGTTCGCGGCCTCGCAGGCCGGGCTCGTCAACAACCTCAACGACGGCATGAGCTGGGGCATCTTCCCCCTGTTCTTCGCCTCGTTTGGCCTCGGGGTCGAGCGCATCGGCGTGCTGAAGGCGCTCTACCCGGCGAGCGGGGGACTGCTGCAGGTGGCGACCGGACCGCTGAGCGACCGCTGGGGCCGTAAGGGCCTGATCGTCAGTGGCATGTGGGTGCAGGCTACCGGCCTGCTCGTGACCGGTTCGGTCAGCCATTTCGGCTGGTGGATTGTCGGCAGCCTGTTGCTCGGGATCGGCACGGCAATGGTCTACCCCAGCCTCATCGCTGCTGTCTCTGACGCCTCGCATCCGAGTTGGCGCGCCCGGTCGCTCAGCGTCTACCGCTTCTGGCGCGACCTGGGCTACGCCATAGGGGCATTATCTGCCGGGTTGATCGCCGACTTCTTCGGCTTCTCGGCGGCCATCCTCGCCATCGGTGGACTGACCTTCGTGTCGGGTCTCATCGTCGCGGCGGCCATGCGTGAACGCGCAGATGAAGTCTCCAGCGCTGCAAATGCCATGAAGCGGGTCAATGCGTAGCGCCGCTGAGTCGATAATAATGTGGGCTTTTCCGAGCTAGGAAGGAGAAGATGTGATGCGCAAGATGGCTCTTACCACGGTTTCCGCAGCCGTCTGTTCGATCTCTCTCGCCAGTCCGCTCTGGGCTCAGGGGCCGGCCTGGAACGGCGGATATCCCTGTGGCCCGCACATGATGTGGTGGAATGGAGGGTGGGGCGGCATGATCCTTGGTCCTTTACTCATGATCTTCGTCCCGGCAGTGCTCATTGCCGGGCTCCTGCTGGTGTTGTGGCGGTTCAGACCGCCATCGACGGGGCCATCGTCCGCGTCCCCGCAATCGCCGCTCGACATCCTGAAGGAGCGCTTTGCACGCGGCGAGATCGACAAGGAGGAATATGAAGAACGCCGCCGGATATTGAGCGAAGGGAACGATGCCGGGTGAAGGCGCTGTTCATTCTCAATCATGCGCCTTACGGCACCGAGCTCTGCTATAATGCCCTGCGGCTCGCCGCGGCCATGATCAAGCAGGCGCCCGATATACGGATCACCGTCTTCCTTATGGCGGATGCGGTGCTGTGCGCAAAGACAGGCCAGAAGACGCCGGACGGCTATTACAACATCGAGCGCATGGTGAAGCGCATCCAGTCGGGCGACGGCAAAGTGCTGCTCTGCGGGCTATGCATGGATGCGCGTGGACTGACGGACGACGAACTCCTAGCCGGAGCAAAGCGCAGCTCGATGGATGAACTCGCCGAAGCTACGCTTCAGGCAGACAAGG
>JAGWIW010000098.1 GCA_028866015.1 Betaproteobacteria bacterium | reverse complement strand
GCGAGCACGCCCAATGCCAGCGAGCCCGCATACCAGAAGGGGTTGAGCCAGCTGGTGCGTCCGCCCAGTTCCGCGATGCGCTGTTCGCACCAGGCCAGGTGGTCTTCCTCTTCCTGCGCCGCCGACCGCAGCGCTTCGCGGTTGGAAACATCGCGGGCCGTGAGGGCCTGCCCCTGGTACAGGGCCTGGGCGCAGATTTCCCCGCTGTGGTTGATGCGCATGAGCCGCCCCACGTGGGTTTTTTCCGGCGCGGTCAGCGGGGTTTCTGGACAGGCCGCCGCGGGGCTGGGACGGGCCGCCCGGGCTGGTGCCGCCACGGTACGCAGGGCACGGTCGAACTGGAGGATGAAGCGGTCAAAGGTATTCATAACCAGGGAGCCTAGCGGGATTCCGGCGGGAACACAATGAACCCGCGCATTTCACGTCCGTAAAAAAAGCCACCCCGAAGGGTGGCTTTTCAAGTACTGCACAGATCGTGTCAGGACAGGCCTGACGGGCGATCAGAACTTCAGGCGCACGCCAACACCGAAGGTGTTGTAGGTGTCGTTGGCGCCGGTGGCGATCTGGGCCGTCGTCGGGGCATTGGCACCGGACTTGTGGTCCATCATGTAGGCGGCATACAGGTTGGTGCGCTTGCTCAGGTTGTACTCCAGCATGGCGGAGTAGAACTGGTCCTTGCCGTCAACCGTGGTGCCCCAGGACGGGGTGTCCACATTGTAGTAGCCGATGGAGCCCTTCACGCTGGAGGTGAAGTTGTAGCTGCCACCCACCCAGATCACGTTGATGTTTTTCTGGACCGCACCCCAGGCCGACTTGGTGCCGATGGAGTACGAATAGATGGTGTTGAGACCGAGGTCAGCCGAGTAGTCGCTCGGTGCCGCCAGTTCCATCCGTTCGTAGCCCAGCTTCAGGACCGAGTTGGTGGTCGGGCGGTACTTCATGGCCACAAAGTAGGAGGTCACATCCAGGAACTGCACGTTGACCGTATTGGGTGCGCTGCCCGCGGACAGGTTGGTGGTGTCCTTGGCATTCTGCACGGCTGCCTGAACCCCGAACACGCTGTTTTCGTAGCCCACGTTGAGCTGGGCATTGCTACGGGCCGAGAAGGAACCGGCCATGCCGCCCAGACCGTACAGGGCATTGACATTCATGCCGTTGCTGAAGTCCTTGTGATACTTGATGGCATTGTCCACGCGGGAGTTGTCGGTTGCACCGCCACCGCCGTACTGGCCCGAGAAGTTGATGGGTGAGAACATCTGGGCATTGACGGCGTCATAGTCGCCGGCGCCGATGATGTCGAGCTGCAGGCTGTACTGACGACCGAAAGAGACGGCACCCAGGTCCGTGTTGGACAGGCCCACATACGCCTTGCGGTTAAACATCTGGCCATTGAGGGTCGTGTCCGCCGCCATCTGCGCATTGGGGACCGTGGTGCCGGCGGGGTTGATGCCGGCCAGGCCGGAACTGGAAATCAGGCCGCTGCCCAGGCTGAACGCCTGTTCCAGCACGAAGAAGGCCTTGTTGCCGCTGCCCAGGTCTTCAGAACCCTTGATACCCCAGAACGTCTGGGATTCGCCGCCGTTCATCATGCCAGTGGCCGTGCCCGGCTTGGCATAGGTTGTCGGTACACCGATGGGCACTGCGCCCGTCACGAAATTGCCGTTGAAATCTCCCGAGTGGGTCAGTGAAGCCACGCCAACGTCCAGAATACCGTACAGGCTGACATCCGCCTGGGCCACTCCGGCCACTGCGCTGAGGGCCACCACCGCCAGTAGCGATTTTTTCATTGTGAACACTCCATGTGTGTTGTTTGAACTTCATTTCTGCGTTTGCCGCGGAAATGCAGACGTCAAGAAGTCTCTAGAATGGACTTTCAGCAATTCCGGATTCAAGCCCCAGACTGCTTTATTGCACTGCAAATGTTACACATTTCTTACGGCAAGTACGCCAGCTCCAGCCCTTTTTTGGCGGCGCACGCCCCTTTTCTGTAACCTTTTTGCAACAAAAAAGCCACCCCGAAGGGTGGCTGAAATGGAGTGTTCGGATGAATCGGCGAACCGGTTCTCAGAACATGTGACGCATCCCGATGCCGTAGGTGTTGAAGTTGCTGACGCCGGACAGGACTTTGGAACCGCCCTTGTTGTCAAACATGGCCGCGGCATAAAGGTTGGTGCGCTTGCTGATCGCATATTCCAGCATGCCAGACACATAGCGGTCCGAACCGGAAGCGGCGAGCACACTGCTTTGCAGTTCGGCATCGTAGTAGCCGATGGAGCCTTTCACGGCGCGAGTGAAGTTATAGTTGGCGCCAACCCAGTACACGTTGTAATCCTGCTCGGCGCCCTGGTACGACTTGGTGCCGATGTTGTAGGAGTAAATCTGGGTCATGGCAGCGTCGCTGACAGGATTGCTCGGCGCCTTGATCGCATCGCGCTCGTAGCCGGCTTTCAGGCTGAATGCGCTGGTCACGTCATACTTTGCCGTCAGCATGTAGGACTGCAGATCGACAAACAGGACATTGACGGTATTGGCTGCCGCATTGGCGGAGATGCTGGTGGTGTCCTTGGCGCTGATGCCTGCCAGCTGGATGCCCAGCGGGCCCGCTTCGTAGCCCACGTTGGCCTGGATGTTGCTGCGCGCATTGGAGTTTCCAGCGATGCCGCCGAAGCTGTACAGCAGGTTCACGTTGACGTTGCCGAACTTGTTGCCGTACTTGACCGCGTTGTCCACGCGGGCGTTGTCGGTTTCGCCGCCGCCGCCGTAGAAGCCGGAGAAGTTGATGGGCGAGAACATCTGGGCATTGACGGGGTCATAGCCGCCGATCATGTCCAGCATCAGGTTGTTCATGCGGCCAAACGTCACGGAACCCAAGTCCTTGTTGGCCAAACCCACCTGGGCTGCGCGACCAAACAGCTGACCGTTCAGGCTGGTGTCGGCAACCATTTGACCATTGTTGGCGCCGCCGGCGAGGCCGGATGTGGCCAAGGTGCCGCTCGCCAGGTTGAAACCGGATTCCAGCTTGAAGAAAGCCGAATTGCCGTTGCCGAGGTCTTCAGAACCCTTGATACCCCAGCGGGTGGGAGACTCACCGCCGTTCATCATGCCGGTGACGGTTTGGGTCGCACCCTTCAGGCCGGTGGGAACAGCGCCGGTAACGAAGTTGGGGCTGAAACTGTACGCGTTGGTCAGGCTGGCAACGCCCACGTCGAGCACGCCGTACAGGCTCACGTCAGCTTGTGCGACGCCGGACACGGCGCCCAGTGCAGCCAGTGCAAACAGGGATTTTTTCATTCGTATCGCTCCATGAATTATTGACGTCATTTCATCGGCGGCCGGGCCGTCCGACTGACCTTGGCGATACTAGGGAGCGAATGTGACGGTTTGGTTAAATCGCGA
>JAGWIW010000038.1 GCA_028866015.1 Betaproteobacteria bacterium | reverse complement strand
GCCCAGCATGCGATCGGTCTGGCGATCCGCCAGGATTTTCACGAAGCCGCGCGTTTCGCCAAGGCTTTTGGCCCGGCCGTTGGCGGCAAAGGGAAAAACCCCTGTCCGGTAATCCACGCCCTGGGTGCGCAGCTGCTGCTCGGTCTGCCCCACCCAGGCCATTTCGGGTGCCGTGTAGATCACCCAGGGTATGGTGTTGAAATCCACGTGGCTTTGTTGGCCTGCGATCTGTTCTGCCACCGCCACACCCTCCTCCTCCGCCTTGTGCGCCAGCATCGGCCCGCGCACTGCGTCCCCTACTGCCCAGATGCCCGGAACTGCCGTGCGGCAGTGTCCGTCCACTTCAATGAAGCCGCGTGCGTCACGGGAGACACCCACGGATTCCAGTTGCAAGCCTTCGGTATTGGGTACGCGTCCCACCGCCACGATCAACCGGTCCACGTCCAGCACCTGTTCCCCGCGGGCATCCGTGTAAGTCACCTTGAGGGATTTGCCCTTGCGCGATACCTGGGTCACTTTCGCGCCCAGCCGGATGTCGAGGCCCTGGTCCTTGGTGAGGATGCGCAGCGCCTCTCGCGACACCTGTTCGTCGGCGGTCGGCAGGAAGCTGTCGAGCGCTTCCAGCAGCGTCACTTCGCTGCCCAGCCGTTTCCACACGCTGCCCATTTCCAGGCCAATCACGCCGGCCCCAATCACGCCCAGGCGCTTGGGCACCGCAGTCATGGAAAGCGCCCCCACGTTGTCGAGGATGAATTCGTTGTCCACGGGAGCCGCCGCAATGGGGCGCGGCACGGAACCGGTGGCGATGATCACGTGGCGTCCCTGAATGCGGGTTTCCTTGCCGTCGGGCGCACGCACCAGCACCCCGAAGCCGCCTTCGGTGCTGCCGTCAAAGCGGCCACGGCCATGAAACGCCGTCACCTTGTTTTTCTTGAACAGATAGGCCACGCCGCCCGTGAGCTGGTCCACGATGCGGTCCTTGCGTGCCAGCATCTGCGCAAGGTCGAGGGAGAGCTGCCCCACCATGACGCCGTGCTCGGCAAAATGGTGACGCGCGCGCTCATAGTTTTCGGAAGATTCCAGCAGGGCCTTGGAAGGAATGCAGCCCACGTTGAGGCAGGTGCCTCCCAGACTGGGCTTGCCTTTGGCATTGCTCCAGTCGTCCACGCAGGCCACGGAAAGCCCCAGTTGTGCGGCACGGATCGCGCCGATGTAACCGCCCGGCCCTCCGCCGATGACCACCACGTCGAATGCTTGCGTCATGAGTCCGCTCCCGTTGTCAGGATCACAGGTCCAGCAGCAGGCGCGCCGGATCTTCCAGGGCTTCCTTGATGGCCACCAGGCTCAGCACGGCCTCCCGCCCGTCAATGATGCGGTGGTCGTAGGACAGCGCCAGATAGTTCATGGGACGGATCACGATCTGCCCGTTTTCCACCACAGGGCGTTCCTTGGTGGCATGGATGCCCAGGATCGCAGACTGCGGCGGGTTGATGATGGGGGTGGACAGCATGGAGCCGAACACGCCGCCGTTGGAAATGGAAAAAGTGCCGCCCGTCAGTTCTTCCAGGGTGATCTTGCCATCCTTGGCACGGTTGCCGAAATCGGCGATCTGGCGCTCGATGTCGGCGATGGACAGGCGGTCCGCATCGCGCAGGATGGGCACCACCAGGCCGCGCGCGCTGCCCACGGCGATGCCGATGTCGAAGTAGCCGTGATAGACGATGTCGTTGCCGTCCACCGAAGCGTTCACGATGGGGTATTTCTTGAGGGCGGCCACGCAGGCTTTGACAAAGAACGACATGAAACCCAGCTTCACGCCATGTTCCTTCTCGAATTTGTCCTTGTAGCGGTTGCGCAGGTCCATCACCGGCTGCATGTTCACTTCGTTGAACGTGGTCAGGATGGCGGCATTGGACTGGGATTGCACCAGTCGTTCCGCCACACGGGCGCGCAGGCGGGTCATGGGCACGCGCTGTTCGGGGCGATTGCCGGCGAGTGCTGCAGGCAGGCGCGGCTGGTCAAGCCGGGGCGCAGGCGCAGACGCCGGCGCCTCCTTGGCGGCCACGTGGGCCAGCGCGTCTTCCTTGGTGACGCGGCCACCGCGCCCGGTGCCGGCCACATCGGCGGGGTTCACGCCCGCTTCGGCCAGTATCTTGCGCGCCGCCGGCATGGCGGCCGGGGCTGCCGCAGCGGGGGCCGCGGCCGGTGCGGCAGGGGCGGCCTTGACGGCTGGAGCCGCGACGCTTGCTTTCGCTTCCGTGTCGATGGTGGCAATCACTTCCCCGCTCACCACGGTGTCGCCTTCCTTTTTCTTGATGTTCACCAGCACGCCGGCTGAGGGTGCCGGCAGTTCCAGGACCACTGTGTCGGTTTCGATGTCGATCAGGTTTTCGTCGCGGGCCACGGCTTCACCGACCTGCTTGTGCCAGGCCAGCAATGTGGCTTCCGCCACGGACTCGGACAACTGAGGAACCTTCACCTCGATCAGCATGATGTCTTGACTCCCTTGATTTAGTGCCCGTCCATCAGGACGAAATGGTGAGCGCCGCGTTGATGAGCGCCTTCTGTTGTTCGTTGTGCTTGGCCAGGTAACCCACGGCCGGAGAGGCCGAGGACGGGCGCAAGGCATAGGACAGCTGCTGGTCCGGCCGCATGTTGCGCGCCAGATAATGCTGGATGCGGTGCCAGGCGCCCTGGTTGCCCGGCTCTTCCTGGGCCCACACCACGGAACGCGCCTTGGGATATTTCTTCATTTCCGCGGCGAATTCGGTATGGGGGAACGGGTAGAGTTGCTCCAGGCGGATCACGGCAACATCCTCGATGCCGCGCGCCTTGCGCTCGGCCACGATGTCGTAATAGACCTTGCCGCTGCAGGCCACGATGCGCCGCACCTTGGCGCTGTCGAGGCTTTCCGTTTCCGGAATGACACTCTGGAAGGAACCGTTGGCCAGGTCGCGCAGGTCAGAAGTGGCTTCCTTGCGGCGCAGCAGGCTTTTGGGCGTGATCACGATGAGCGGCTTGCGCAGCGGCCGGATCATCTGCCGCCGCAGCAGGTGGAAAATCTGCGCCGGCGTGCTGGGCACGCACACCTGGATGTTGTATTCCGCGCACAGTTGCAGGTAGCGTTCCAGGCGTGCCGAAGAATGTTCCGGCCCCTGCCCTTCATAGCCGTGGGGCAGCAGCATGGTGAGTCCGCACAGCCGGCCCCACTTGCTTTCGCCCGAACTGATGAACTGGTCGATCACCACCTGGGCGCCATTGGCGAAATCCCCGAACTGGGCTTCCCAAACCACCAGCTGGCGCGGTTCGGCCGTGGAGTACCCATATTCGAAACCCAGCACCCCTTCTTCCGACAGGATGGAATCGATGACCGTGAAGGAGGACTGGTTTTCCGCCACGTGCTGCAGCGGGATATAGATGCCTTCGTCCCAGGTCTGCCGGTTCTGGTCGTGCAGCACCGAATGGCGATGGGAGAAGGTGCCGCGTCCGCAGTCCTGGCCGGACAGCCGGATGCCGTAGCCATCGTCCAGCAGCGCCGCGTAGGCCAGCGTCTCGCCCATGCCCCAGTCGAGGGGCAGTTCGCCTTTGCCCATCAGGCGCCGGTTTTCCACCACGCGTTCCACCGACGGATGCAGCTTGAAGCCGGGCGGCAAGGTGGTGATCTTTTCCGCAAGGCGCTTGAGCACCTTCAGCGGCACGGCGGTTTTGGCCGGGGTGCGCCAGTCCTTGTTCTGGTAGGTGCCCCAGTTGGCGGTGTAGGGATTTTGGTGGCCGTGCAGCACGATCTGGTCCAGCAGCACGCCGGTATCCAGCGCATTGCGGTAATCCTGCACCATCCTGTCACCGCCGCCCGCCGGCAGCACGCCAGCGGCTTCCAGCGCGCCCGCATAGATCTGGCGCGTGGTGGGATGCGCGTTGATCTTCTTGTACATCCAGGGCTGGGTCACCATCGGCTCGTCCTGCTCGTTGTGGCCCAGGCGCCGGTAGCACACGATGTCGATCACCACATCGCGGTGGAAGGTGTTGCGGTATTCCAGCGCCACCTGGGACACCAGCAGCACGCTTTCCGGATCATCCCCGTTCACGTGGAACACCGGGGCCTCGATCATTTTGGCGATGTCGGAGCAGTAGGTGGTGGAACGGGTGTCGCGCGGGTCGGAGGTGGTGAAGCCGATCTGGTTGTTCACCACGATATGCACCGTGCCGCCCGTGGCATAGCCGCGGGTCTGGGACAGCGCGAGCGTCTCCATGACCACGCCCTGCCCCGCGAAGGCGGAATCCCCGTGGATCAGGATGGGCAGCACCTGGCGCCCCTCCGTATCGCCACGCCGGTCCTGGCGTGCCCGTACCGAGCCTTCCACCACCGGGTTGACGATTTCCAGGTGGGACGGGTTGAACGCCAGCGTGAGGTGCACGGGCCCTCCCGGAGTGCGGATGTCAGAGGAAAAGCCCTGGTGGTACTTGACGTCACCGGAGGACAGTTCGTCCGCGTGGTGGCCTTCGAATTCCGAAAACAGGTCCTTGGGCATCTTGCCCAGGCAGTTGACCAGCACGTTCAGGCGGCCGCGATGGGCCATGCCGATCACGATTTCCTGGGTGCCGGCCGCACCTGCGCGCTGGATGATTTCATTCATGCTGGGGATGAGGCATTCCCCCCCTTCCAGGGAAAAGCGCTTCTGCCCCACGTAGCGGGTGTGCAGGTAGCGCTCCAGGGTTTCCGCCGCAGTCACGTGCTGCAGCAGCTTGATCTTGTGTTCGGGGTCGAGCGCGATGTGCGAACGGCTGCCTTCGAACTGCTTCTGGATCCAGCGCTTCTGCTCGATGTTGGTGAGGTACATGTATTCCACCCCCACGTTGCCGCAGTAGGTGGTGCGCACCGCATCCAGGATTTCGCGCAGGGAGGCCTTGGGCGGCCCCACCAGGGACCCGGTGTCGAACACCGTGTCCATGTCCGCTTCCGTAAGCCCGTAATGGGCCGGGTCGAGCTCGGGCACCACCGGCAGCGGGTGTCGCTCCAGGGGATCGAGGTTGGCATTGCGGTTGCCCAGGAAGCGGTAGGCATTGATGAGCTGGAGCACACCCACCTGCTGCGGATGCGCTTCGATCGAGGCGGCGGCTGCCGCGGGGTGTCGCGCCAGGGCAGCGAACGCTTCGATCACCGGGGTGTGGGCCACATCGCGCGTGACGCTGCCCGCGGTTTTCTGCAGGGCATCGAAATAGGCGCGCCAGTCCTCCGGCACCGAGGCGGGATCCTGGAGGTAGAGATCGTACTGTTCCTCGATGAACGGTGCGTTCGAACCGTACAGGTAGGATGTGGCCAGGTCGTCCTTCATCATGATGGAGCGCTCCCGAAATCGTTGGAGTTGTAGGTTGGTACCGCGATCAGCCGCGACGTTCCACCGGCATCCAGTCGCGCTTGGCCGGGCCCACGTACAGCTGGCGCGGGCGTCCGATCTTCTGCTCGGGATCGCTGATCATTTCGTTCCATTGGGTGATCCAGCCCACGGTGCGGCCCAGTGCGAACACGGCCGTGAACATGCTCACCGGAATGCCCAAGGCGCGCAGCACGATGCCGGAGTAGAAATCCACGTTGGGATAGAGCTTCTTGGAGATGAAGTAATCGTCTTCGAGCGCGATGCGTTCAAGCTCCAGCGCGAGCTTGAACATGGGGTCGTCGTGCAGGCCCAGTTCGTTCAGCACCTCATGGCAGGTCTGGCGCATCACGCCCGCACGCGGGTCCATGTTCTTGTAGACACGGTGGCCGAAGCCCATGAGGCGGAAGCTGTCGTTCTTGTCCTTGGCACGGGCGATGAACTTGCCCACCTGGGACACGTCGCCGATTTCCGCCAGCTGCTTGAGCACCGCTTCGTTGGCGCCGCCGTGGGCGGGACCCCACAGTGCCGCGATGCCGGCCGCGATGCAGGCAAAGGGATTGGCGCCGCTGGAACCGGCCAGGCGCACCGTGGAAGTGGAGGCGTTCTGCTCATGGTCCGCATGCAGTGTGAGGATGCGGTCAAAGGCGCGCACCAGCACGGGATTGGGCACGTATTCCTCGCACGGGGTGGCGAACATCATGTACAGGAAGTTGGCCGCATAGCTCAGGTCGTTGCGCGGGTACATGAACGGCAGGCCGGTGTTGTAGCGGTAGCACATGGCCGCGATGGTAGGCACCTTGGCCAGCAACCGGGTGGCGGAAATGGCGCGGTGCTCGGCGTTGGTGATGCTGA
This sequence comes from Betaproteobacteria bacterium, assembly GCA_028866015.1. Lineage (GTDB taxonomy): Bacteria > Pseudomonadota > Gammaproteobacteria > Burkholderiales > Ferrovaceae > JAKBAT01. Next base: position 10,985 of record JAGWIW010000038.1, on the reverse strand, counting down.
GGGCGTCATGATAGAAAGCGGACAGCGCGCCCACCACGCCCACCATCACTGCCATGGGGTGCGCGTCGCGGCGGAACCCCTTGAAGAAGTTCGTGAGCTGGTCGTGCACCATGGTGTGGCGCCGGATGTTGTTTTCAAAGGCGGCCCGCTGCGTTTTCGTGGGCAGTTCGCCGTTGAGCAGCAGGTAGCACACTTCCATGAAGTCGGAATTCTGGGCGAGCTGCTCGATGGGGTAACCGCGGTAGTAAAGCAGCCCGGCATCGCCGTCGATGAAGGTGATGGCCGACTGGCAGCTTGCCGTGGCAAGAAAGCCCGGATCGTAAGTGAACATGCCGGTCTGCCCCAGGGAGCGGATGTCGATCACGTCCGGCCCCGTGGTACCCGAATAGACCGGAAGGTCCACCGATTTGCCGTCACCGTAGGTCAAAACCGCCTTGCCGTTGCTTTTCATGCGCGTTCTCCGTAGCTGATAACTGTGCCGCAGGTTGTCCCGCAGCTATTCATGATTGACGAATCTTTTCCAGTACCGGGCCCAGCCTGTCATCGGCGGGTTCCGCCCGCCCCATGACCAGATCCAGGAAATCGTTGTCCGGCAGGTCCAGCAGCACATCGTAGGCCTGCGTGTCCTGCACCGACAGCGTGGCGAGATGGCGATCCAGAAACCGCTGCAGGATCAGGTCCATTTCAAGCAGCCCTCGCCGGCTGCGCCAGCGCAAGCGTTCCTGTTCGCGTGCCGCAGGCTCCATGCCGCTCCTTCACACCATCCGACGCACCATCTGCTCCTTGATCTTGCCGATGGCTTCCGTGGGGTTGAGCCCCTTGGGACAGACATCGGCGCAGTTCATGATGGTATGGCATCGGAACAGACGGTAGGGATCTTCCAGATTGTCCAGCCGCTCGCTGGTGGCATCGTCCCGCGTGTCGGCAATGAACCGGTAGGCTTGCAGCAGGGCAGCCGGCCCCACGAACTTGTCCGGGTTCCACCAGAACGACGGGCAGGACGTGCTGCAGCAGGCACACAGGATGCATTCATACAGCCCGTTGAGCTCTTCGCGCTCTTCGGGTGACTGCAGCCGCTCCTTCTGGGGCGGCGGATTGTCATTGATCAGGTAAGGCTTGATCGAGTTGTACTGCTTGAAAAACTGGCTCATGTCCACGATCAGGTCGCGGATCACCGGCAGCCCCGGCAGGGGACGCAGCACCACGGGCTCCTTGAGGTCCTTGAGCGGCGTGATGCAGGCCAGGCCGTTCTTGCCGTTGATGTTCATGCCGTCCGAACCGCACACCCCTTCCCGGCAGGATTTGCGCAATCCCAGGGAATCGTCAACGGCCTTGATGCGAAGGATGGCATCGAGCAGCATGCGGTCGGTGGGCTGAAGCTCCACGTCGTAATCCTGCATGTAGGGCTTTTCGTCCTTTTCCGGATTGTAGCGATAGATGCTGAATTTCATCGGCACGGACTCCTGAATCAGTAAACGCGGATCTTGGGCTCGAAGGATTCGACCGTCAGCGGCTGCAGGTTGACGGGCTTGTAGTCCAGGCGGCTGCCGTCCAGGTACCACAGGCTGTGCTTGAGCCAGTTCTTGTCGTCACGTTCCTTGAAATCTTCACGCGCATGGGCCCCGCGGCTTTCCTCACGGGCCTGGGCCGAGACCAGCGTGGCTTCCGCCACGATGGCCAGGTTTTCCAGCTCGAGGGCTTCAATGCGGGCGGTATTGAAAACGCGGCTCTTGTCGCCGATGGCCGTGCTGCGGGCGCGCTGGCCCACTTCCCGGATTTTTTCGACGCCCTCGGTCAGCAACGTTCCGGTGCGGAAGACGCCGGCATGTTGCTGCACGGTGCGGCGCATGTCCGCCGCCACTTCGGTGACGCGCTCGCCGGAAGTTGAATTGTCCAGGCGCGCCAGCCGCTCCAGGCTGCGCTCCGCGGCATTGCGCGGCAGGTCGCGATGGCGCGGATGGGTTTTGAGCCATTCCGACACATGGTCGCCCGCCGACTTGCCGAACACCAACAGGTCCAGCAGCGAATTGGTGCCCAGGCGGTTTGCGCCGTGCACCGACACGCAGGCGCATTCGCCGATGGCGTACAGACCGGGTACGGGTTCGCTCGGGTTGGCGCCGCGCGGCACCACCACCTGCCCGTAATAATTGGTGGGAATGCCGCCCATCTGGTAATGGCAGGTGGGCACCACCGGAATCGGTTCACGCACCGGATCCACGTGGGCGAACTTGAGGGCGATTTCCCGGATACCCGGCAGGCGCTTGTTGATGACCTCGGCACCCAGGTGGTCCAGCTTGAGCAGCACATGGTCGTGCTCGGGGCCCGCGCCACGCCCTTCCTTGATTTCCTGGTCCATGGCGCGCGACACCACGTCGCGGCTGGCCAGGTCCTTCATGTTGGGGGCGTAGCGCTCCATGAAGCGCTCGCCGTTGGCATTGAGCAGGATGCCGCCTTCGCCGCGCACCCCTTCCGTGATCAGCACGCCGGCCCCGGCCACGCCGGTGGGATGGAACTGCCAGAACTCCATGTCTTCCAGGGGAATGCCGGCACGGGCCGCCATGCCCAGACCATCGCCGGTATTGATGAAGGCGTTGGTGCTGGACTGGTAAATGCGCCCTGCCCCACCCGTGGCCAGAATGGTGGCCTTGGACTGGAACACCATGACATCGCCGGTTTCCATTTCAAGGGCGACAATGCCCACCACCGCGCCTTCGTAGTCGCGGATGAGGTCGAGCGCCATCCATTCCACGAAGAACTGGCAACGGGCGCGCACGTTGCGCTGGTACAGGGTATGCAGCATGGCATGCCCCGTGCGGTCAGCCGCCGCGCAGGCGCGCTGCACCGGGCGTTCGCCGAAGTTCTGGGAATGTCCGCCGAAGGGGCGCTGGTAGATGGTGCCATCCGGGTTGCGGTCGAAAGGCATGCCGAAATGCTCGAGCTCGTACACCACTTCGGCCGCCTTGCGACACATGTACTCGATGGCATCCTGGTCGCCCAGGTAATCCGAACCCTTGATGGTGTCGTACATGTGCCACAGCCAGTGGTCTTCCTGCATGTTTCCGAGCGAGGCGCCGATGCCGCCCTGGGCCGCCACCGTGTGGGAGCGGGTGGGAAACACCTTGGAGAACACCGCCACATTGTGGCCCGCTTCGGCCAGCTGCAATGCAGCCCGCAAACCCGACCCGCCGCCGCCCACGATGACGGTATCGAATATCTGCCGGGACAGGGTCATGGTCACACGCTCCAGAGTAATTGGATCGCCCACAGGGCGTACACGAACAGGGTCAGGATCACCACCACCTGCAGGAACAGGCGCAAGCCGAAGGGCTTGATGTAGTCCATGAAAATGTCGCGCACGCCAACCCAGGCATGCAGCATCGCCGACAGCAGGAACAGCAGCGTGGAAATCTTGACCACGGGATGGGCAAAGCCGGCGCGCCAGTCCTCAAAGCCCATGGGCAGGCTGGGCAGCACGACCACCAGGAACGCCACCGTGTACACCGCCATCACGATGGCCGTGATGCGCTGCAAAAGCCAGTCGCGGAGCCCGTAGTGGGCTCCCACCACGACACGTTTCACCATAAGGCCACCCCCGTCAGCAGGGTCAGGAACAGGCTCACCCCCATGACCCAGCGGCTGCTGAGGCGGGCGGCGTCGATCTGCACCCCTTTGTGGATGTCAAGCAACAGGAAGCGCACACCGGCACAGAGGTGGTGCCAAAAGCTCCAGGCAAAACCCAGCAGCACGAGCTTGCCCAGCGGGTGGGTCAGGATCGCCCTCAGAGATTCAAAGCTTTCGCGCGAATGGAGCGCCTGCTGGAGCACCAGCAGCAGAAGCGGAATGCCAAACAGGAACAGGAGCGCGCCGCTGATCCGGTGCAGGATCGAAACCACCCCCGGCAGGGGCAGTTGGATGGTGCGCAGGTCGAGATTTTTGGGTCTGTTTTTGGCCATGGCGCGTTCCTGGGTTTGTTCAGCTCATTTCGGTCACGTAGGAAAAACGCTCGGTATGACACAGGCCGCGACGCCACTCCACCGGCCGGTCGCCGTAGGTGAAGGCAACGCGATCCACCCGCAGCAGGGGCGACTGGGGAGCCACCTGCAGCAGGTCTGCTTCTGCGGGCCCGGCCGGCACGGCCTTGATGTGCTCTTCGGCACGAATCATGGCAATGCCGAAATGGGTTTCAAAAAAACTGTAGAGCGACCCCGGGAAATTGCGGATCATGGCTTCGTCGAGCCCCTTGAAGGTACTGGCCGGCACGTGGATTTCGTCGAAAATGCGCGGCATGCCCTCAAAGGACAACAACCGTTTGATACAAAAAATGCTGGCACCTGTGCGAAGATCAAGCAGCTTCGCCGTGTGTTCCGGCGCACGCTCGCGCGTCACGGACAGCAGGCGGCTGGAGGGGTATTCGGTGATGCCGTCGTCGCGCGCGATGCGAAGGAAACGGGTGGAAGAGCGCTCCTGGGAATGACTGGCCACAAAAGTGCCCTTTCCCTGGCGACGGATGAGGATGTTTTCGGCGGCCAGTTCGTCAATGGCCTTGCGCACGGTGCCCTGGCTGACCTTGAAACGGGCCGCCAGGTCGATTTCGCTGGGGATCGCATCACCGGGGCGCCATTCGCCCGCAATGAGGCTTTGGGTGATCAGGATCTTGATCTGGTCGTAGAGCGGCCTGAAGCTGGGTGACGTGGGGGTGTTCATGTCGTCTCCATGTTGATGCGAGTCTAGCATGCCCATCCGAAGCATGTCCACTGTGTTATATCTTATATAAGTTATATGTTACTTGACATGGCCAACTTGGAACCTTAACATTATTCGAAGAGCGGGGAAATAGCCGCACACCCTCCCGAAGAAGAAGGAGCCCCCATGTCATTACCAGCGACCCCCGGTTCACGCCTGCGAGCGGCGGTGGCAGCAGAGCATCCGCTCCAGGTCGTCGGCGCCATCAACGCCTATACCGCACGCATGGCCGAAGCCACAGGATACCGTGCGCTGTACCTGTCCGGCGGCGGCGTGGCCGCCAACTCCCTGGGCATGCCCGACCTGGGCATCAGCAACCTCGACGACGTGCTGACCGATGTGCGCCGCATCACCGACGCCTCTTCCCTCCCCTTGCTGGTGGATGCCGACACCGGCTGGGGCGGCGCCTTCAACATTGCCCGCACCGTGCGCTCGCTCGCCAAGGCAGGCGCCGCCGGCCTGCATCTGGAAGACCAGGTGCAAAGCAAGCGCTGCGGCCATCGCCCTGGCAAGGCCATCGTGTCCCTGCCGGAAATGGTGGACCGCATCAAGGCCGCCGTGGACGCCCGCACCGATCCCGATTTCGTCATCATGGCCCGCACCGACGCGCTCGCCGTGGAAGGCCTGCAATCGGCCCTGGAACGGGCCCAGGCCTGCGTGGAGGCCGGTGCCGACATGGTGTTTCCGGAAGCCATCACAGATCTCCCGCTGTATCGCCGCTTCAAGGACGCGGTGCAGGTGCCGATCCTTGCCAACATCACCGAATTCGGCGCCACCCCCCTGTACACCGTACAGGAGCTGGCCGGCGCCGGGGTGGACATCGTGCTCTACTGCTGCGGCGCCTACCGCGCCATGAACGCGGCCGCGCTCAAGGTCTATCAGGCCATCCGCCGCGACGGCACCCAGCAACACGTGGTCGACCTCATGCAGACCCGCGCCGATCTGTACCAATTCCTTGGCTACCACGCCTACGAACAGAAACTGGACGAACTCTTTTCACGGGAGGACACCCCATGAGCAGCGACACCCCGAGCGCGACCCCCAAACCGAAGAAATCCGTGGCCCTGTCCGGGGTCGCTGCCGGCAACACCAGCATCTGCACCGTGGGCCGCAGCGGCAACGACCTGCACTACCGCGGCTATGACATCCTCGACCTGGCCCGCCACGCCACCTTCGAGGAAGTGGCGCACCTGCTCATCTACGACCACCTGCCCAGCAGCGCCGAACTGCGCCAGTACCGCAAAAAGCTCAAGGCCCTGCGCGGCCTGCCCGACGCGCTGCAGGCGGTACTGGAACAGATCCCGCCTTCGGCCCACCCCATGGACGTGCTGCGCACCGGTTGCTCGGTGCTGGGCACCCTGCTGCCAGAAAAGGACGACCATAACCTGGGCGGCGCACGCGACATCGCCGACCGCCTGATGGCCTCCTTCAGCTCCATGTTGCTCTACTGGTACCACTTCAGCCATTCGGGCGTGTCCATCGACGTGGAAACCGACGACGACACCATCGCCGGCCATTTCCTGCACCTGCTGCACGGCAAGCCTGCGCCCAGGAGCCACGAGAAATCCCTCGACACGTCCCTCATCCTGTACGCCGAGCATGAGTTCAACGCCTCCACCTTTGCCGCCCGAGTCACGGCCGGCACCCTGTCCGACATGTACTCCTGCATCACCTCGGGCATCGGTGCCCTGCGCGGCCCCAAGCACGGCGGCGCCAACGAGGTGGCCATGGACATCATCCGGCGCTACCACTCGGCCGACGAAGCCGAAGCGGACATCCGCCGCCGCATGGCCGCCAAGGAAATCGTGATCGGCTTCGGCCATCCCGTGTACACCATCGGCGACCCGCGCAACCAGCTCATCAAGGAGATTTCCCGCAACCTTTGTTCGGAGGCGGGCTACCTGACCCTGTTCGACATTTCCGAGCGCATCGAATCCGTCATGTGGGACGAAAAGAAGATGTTCCCCAACCTCGACTGGTACAGCGCCTCCAGCTACCACATGATGGGCGTGCCCACCCCCATGTTCACGCCGTTGTTCGTGGTGGCCCGCGTCAGCGGCTGGTCGGCGCACGTGATCGAGCAGCGCCTGGACAACAAGATCATCCGCCCGAGCGCCAATTACACCGGGCCGGAATCCCGCACCTTCGTGCCCATTGAAATGCGCTGAACCGACATCCAGGAGCCCCCATGTCCGCCCCGATTTCCAACATCCGCCCCGCCCCTGACCAGGTCCTGGTGGACATCGCCCGCTACGTGGACAGCTACCGGATCGAATCCCCGGAAGCCTGGAACACGGCGCGCAACTGCCTCATCGACACCCTGGGCTGCGGCCTGGAAGCCCTGTCCTACCCCGCCTGCACCAAGCTGCTGGGCCCCGTCGTGCCGGGCACGGTGGTGCCCCACGGCGCCAAGGTCCCCGGCACCCCGTTCCAGCTTGACCCGGTCCAGGCCGCCTTCAACATCGGTTGCATGATCCGCTGGCTGGACTTCAACGACACCTGGCTGGCCGCCGAATGGGGCCACCCGTCCGACAACCTGGGCGGCATCCTGGCCGTGGCCGACTGGCTGTCGCGCACGCGCGTGGCAGCCGGCAAGGCACCGCTCGTCATGCGCGACGTGCTGGAAGGCATGGTCAAGGCCCATGAAATCCAGGGTGTGCTGGCGCTGGAAAACAGCTTCAACCGGGTCGGCCTCGACCACGTGGTGCTGGTCAAGGTGGCTTCCACCGCCGTGGTGGCGAAGCTGCTGGGACTGTCCTTCGACGAGATCGTGGACGCCGTGTCCCAGGCCTGGGTGGACGGCCAGAGCCTGCGCACCTACCGCCATGCACCCAATACCGGCTCGCGCAAATCCTGGGCCGCAGGCGATGCCACCAGCCGCGCCGTGCGGCTCGCCCTCATGGTACAGAAAGGCGAAATGGGCTATCCCTCGGTGCTGACCGCCAAAACCTGGGGCTTCTACGACGTCCTGTTCAAGGGCCAGCCCTTCAAGTTCCAGCGCCCCTACGGCAGTTACGTCATGGAAAACGTGCTGTTCAAGATCTCCTTCCCGGCCGAGTTCCATGCCCAGACCGCCGTGGAATGCGCCCTCAAGCTGCATCCGCAGGTGAAAGACCGCCTCGCGGAGGTGGACCGGATCGTCATCACCACCCACGAGTCGGCCATCCGCATCATCGACAAGAGCGGTCCGCTGCACAATCCCGCCGACCGCGACCACTGCATCCAGTACATGACGGCCATCGGCCTCATCTTCGGCCGCCTCACGGCCGCGGACTACGAGGATGACGTGGCGCACGACCCGCGCATCGACGCCCTGCGCGACAAAATGAGCTGCGTCGAAGACGCCCGCTACAGCCGTGAATACCACGACCCCGACAAGCGATCCATCGCCAACGCGGTCCAGGTGTTTTTCAAGGACGGCAGCAGCACCGAGCGGGTGGAAGTGGAATACCCCATCGGGCACCGCCGGCGCCGCCAGGAAGGCATTCCCCACCTGGAGGCCAAATTCCGCACCAACCTGGCGCGCCGCTTCCCGGCCAAGCAGCAGCAGGCCATCCTCGCCCTGGCGCTGGACCAGGCGCGACTGGAAGCAACGCCCGTCCACGAATTCGTGGACCTGTTCGTCATCTGATCAAGACGCTTTTCCTGGAGAGCAATGCATGAGCCATAACCTGTTCGATTCCCGCAAGACCCTGGCCCTGGAATCCGGCCAGGGCGCCTACTATTCCGTGCCGGCCCTGGAAGCCGCCGGCGTGGCGCCGGTCTCGCGCCTGCCGGTGTCGCTGCGCGTGGTGCTGGAATCGGTCCTGCGCAACTACGACGGCAGCCGCATCACGGAAGCCCATGTGCGCGCGCTGGCCAACTGGAAACCCAAGGCGGCCCGCACCGAGGAAATCCCCTTCGTGGTGGCGCGCGTGGTGCTGCAGGATTTCACCGGCGTGCCGCTGCTGGCGGACCTGGCCGCCATGCGCAACGTGGCCCAGGGCCTGGGGCGCGACCCCAAGCGCATCGAGCCGCTGGTGCCGGTCAACCTGGTGGTGGACCATTCGGTGCAGGTGGACCACTACAACACGCCCACCGCCCTCAAGGAGAACATGGCGCTCGAGTTCCAGCGCAACCGCGAGCGCTACAAGTTCATGAAATGGGGCATGCAGGCTTTTGACACGTTCCGCGTGGTGCCCCCGGGCATCGGCATCGTGCACCAGGTCAACCTGGAGTACCTGGCGCGCGGCGTGCTGCAGAAGGACGGCGTGCTCTATCCCGACACCCTGGTGGGCACCGACTCCCACACCACCATGATCAACGGCATCGGCGTGGTGGGCTGGGGCGTGGGCGGCATCGAAGCTGAGGCCGGCATGCTGGGGCAACCGGTGTACTTCCTCACCCCGGACGTGGTGGGCGTGCACCTCAAGGGTCGGCTCGCCGAAGGCGTGACCGCCACCGACCTCGTGCTCACCGTCACGGAAATGCTGCGCAAGGCCAAGGTGGTGGGCAAGTTCGTGGAATTCTTCGGCGAAGGCGCCAGTTCGCTGGCCCTGCCCGACCGCGCCACCATCGCCAACATGGCGCCCGAATACGGCGCCACCATGGGCTTCTTCCCGGTGGACGACGAAACCGTGGCCTATTTCCGTGCCACCGGCCGCACCGACGCGGAAATCGATGCCTTCGTGCGCTACTGGAAGGCACAGGGCATGTACGGCATTCCCAAGGCCGGCCAGTGCGACTACAGCGAAACCCTGGAGCTCGACCTCGCCACCATCCGTCCTTCCGTGGCAGGCCCCAAGCGCCCCCAGGACCGCATCGAACTGTCCGCCCTCAAGCAGAAGATGGAAGGGCTGCTCACGCAACCGGTGGCCGAGGGCGGCTACGGCAAGCCCGCCGGCAGCCCCGGTACACGCGTTCCCACGGCCAAGCCCGGCGTGCGGCTGGCTGACGCCGACGTGCTGATCGCCGCCATCACCTCCTGCACCAACACCTCCAACCCCGGCGTGCTGCTGGCCGCCGGCCTGCTCGCCAAAAAGGCCGCAGCGCGCGGCCTCAAGGTGAACCCCTGGGTCAAGACCTCGCTGGCCCCCGGCTCGCGCGTGGTCACTGAATACCTGCGCAACGCCGGCCTGCAGGAAGCCCTCGACCAACTCGGCTTCCGCGTGGTGGGCTATGGCTGCACCACCTGCATCGGCAACGCCGGCCCGCTGGATGCCGCGCTCGAAGAAACCATCGTCAAGAATGACCTGGTGGGCTGCGCCGTGCTGTCGGGCAACCGCAACTTCGAAGCGCGCATCCACCCCAACATCCGCGCCAACTTCCTGATGAGCCCGCCGCTGGTGGTGGCCTTCGCCATTGCCGGACGCGTCAACGTGGACCTCACGCGCGAGCCGCTGGGCCAGGACGCCCAGGGTCAGCCCGTGTACCTCAAGGACGTGTGGCCCACCCAGCAGGAAGTGGCGGCGGTCATGAAGTACGCCACGGACGCCGACACCTACCGCCGCCTGTATGCCGACTTCACCCGCGACAACCCGCTGTGGAACGACATTCCTTCCAGCACCGGCATGGTGTATGCGTGGGAATCTTCCACCTACATCGCCGAACCGCCCTTCTTCAAGGATTTTTCCATGCAGCCGGGCAGCCCCGTGGATATCCGCGGCGCACGGGCCCTGGGCATCTTCGGCGATTCCATCACCACCGACCACATCAGCCCGGCCGGCTCCATCAAGCCCACCTCGCCGGCCGGCAAATACCTGCAGGCGCACGGCGTGGCCGTGGCTGACTTCAACAGCTACGGTTCGCGCCGCGGCAACCATGAAGTCATGATGCGCGGCACATTCGCCAACGTGCGCATCAAGAACCTGATGCTGCCCGGCACCGAAGGCGGCGTCACGGTGCACCAGCCTTCCGGCGAACAGATGGCCATTTACGATGCCGCCATGAAGTACGTGGCAGACAGCGTGCCCACCGTGGTGTTTGCCGGCGAGGAATACGGCACCGGCTCCTCGCGCGACTGGGCGGCCAAGGGCACCCAGCTGCTGGGCGTGAAGGCCGTGGTGGCCCGCAGCTTCGAGCGCATCCACCGCAGCAACCTGGTGGGCATGGGCGTGCTGCCCTGCCAGTTCAAGGACGGCACCACGGTGCAGAGCCTGGGACTGGACGGCAGCGAAACGTTCGACCTGACCGGCATCGAAGGCGACCTCAAGCCGCAACAGGACGTGACCCTCACCATCCGCCGCAAGGATGGCACCAGCGTC
>JAGWIW010000097.1 GCA_028866015.1 Betaproteobacteria bacterium | reverse complement strand
GGTGGCCGACATGGGCCCGGGAATGCCGGTCGGCCCGGGGCCAAAGCTGTCTGTAAGGGTGGTGGCCCAGTCGGCCGGGTCGCCCGTGCTGCTCATGTCGAAATTGTTGAGGTTGGTGGTGCCCCCGTTCACGGAAAAGTAGGCGGGAGTGGCCTGGTTGAGCTGCAGCACCCCCGGCGCCGAATAGGTGTACAGGTTGAGCGGGTCGTAGGAACCGTTCGAGGAAGAGTTGATGCGCCCCAGGGCGTGGGTGATTTCGTGCAGGGCGGTGCTCACGAAATCGTACTGCGTACTGCCGATGCCCTGGCTCGTATCAAAACACCAGGACGTGCCAGAACCAGGGTTCGTAGAAAAGCCGATGCTGCCGGAAGCCCCCGTGGCGCCGGACAACCCCAGGGCTTCGGCCTCTGCCATGCTCACATTCCAGTTACCGCTCCCGCCAGTGGGATCGGTGGTGGGCAGGTTGGTGCCCAGGCCGTTGCCCTGCTTGCTGAGCGCCGCGACCATGTCTGAATAGCTGTTGAACGTGTAGGAATTGTCCGCACCGCCGGTGGCGAGCGCGCCACTAATGGTGCTTCCTGCCGTTTCCCCCCAGCCCACGTGGATCGTGACCGCAATATTGTCGGTGATCTGGGCATCGAGAATGTTGGCGGCATTCTGCACCGCCGTCTGAAAACCGGCGGGTAGCTGCCCGGGGCTTTGATCCCACTGCAGGGTGATTTGCACGAGCAGCCCCTTTTCTTGCAAGAAAGGTGAGGAAGAGCGCGGGATTGTAGAGGGCGCGCCGGAACAGGGTCAAGGCAGTTCCGGGCACCGGGTGGATGAGCCACTTTCATTATTTTTACATTTCCAATATAATGAAAATATGAACGAACAGGATATCGTCTCCGCCCTGGCTGCACTGGCCCAACCGTTGCGGCTCAAGGCCTTCCGGCTGCTGGTGGTGGCAGGACAGGAGGGGCTCACCCCCGGCCAGATGGCCGAAACCCTGGAACTGCCCGCCCCTACCCTGTCCTTCCATCTGAAAGAGCTCACCCATGCGCAGCTCGTCACGCAGGAACGCGAAGGGCGCCATCTCATCTACCGTGCCAACTACGAGCGGATGAACGGCGTGCTGGCTTATCTCACGTCCAACTGTTGCCAGGGTGAAGCCTGCCTCTCCCCCGTAGCCCTTGAATGTCCTTGTTGAGGAACCCGATCATGAAACGCTTCCACGTTCACCTGCATGTGGCTGACCTCTCTGCCAGCATCGCCTTCTACACCCGCCTGTTCGGGGCCGAACCGGCGCGCGTTGAAACAGACTACGCCAAATGGATGCTGGAAGATCCGCGCATCAATTTCGCGATTTCAACCCGTGGAGCCACGCCGGGCCTGGATCATCTGGGCTTTCAGACGGACGACGCAGCCGAACTCGAAGCCTTGAAAGCACGGGCTGCAACCGCGCAGCTGCCCATGCAGGACGAAGGGGAAACCACCTGCTGCTATGCCCGCAGCGACAAGCACTGGATCGTGGACCCCCAGGGCATTGCCTGGGAGCATTTCCATACCTTGCAGGACATTCCCGTCTTCAATGAAAAACCCGCGTCGACGGAAGCCGGCGCCTGCTGCGCGCCGCGCGGCAAGCCGCTGTCGATCCCCGTCAAAAGCACGACCTCCTGCTGCTAGGCAACCATGGACACCAAGACCTACAACGTGCTGTTCCTCTGCACCGGAAATTCAGCGCGCTCGATCCTCGCCGAAGGGCTCATGAACCGGATGGGCGCCCCGCGTTTCAAAGCGTATTCGGCCGGCAGCTTTCCCAAAGGCCAGGTCAACCCGCACGCGCTGGCCACGCTTGCCTGGCTGGGACTGCCTGCCACCGGCTACCGCAGCAAGGATTGGGAGGAATTTGCCCAGCCCGACGCGCCCGCCATGGATTTCGTTTTCACGCTGTGCGACAAGACAGCCGGCGAAGTGTGCCCTGAATGGCCAGGGCAGCCCATTACCGCACACTGGGGCGTGGAAGACCCGGCCACTCCTGAAGAGTCCGAAGAGCAGGCGGCGCGCAAATTCAAGGACACGGCACAGGTGCTTCACCGCCGCATCGAACTGTTTTTGTCGCTCCCCCTGGAAAAACTCGACCGCATGTCCCTGCTGCATGAAGTAAAGCAGATCGGGATCCGCTGACCCCCATTTCACAACATCGCTCTCATCATGACGACTGGCGTTCTCATTCTTTGTACCCACAACTCTGCGCGCAGCCTGCTCGCTGAAGGCATGCTCAACCACTGGGCGCAGCGCCTGGGCCTGGACGTGCGCGCCTACAGCGCCGGCAGCACCCCGAGCGGCAAGCCCAACCCGCTCGCCCTGGACGTGCTGTCCAGTGCCGGCATCGACACCTCCGCCCTGCGCAGCAAAAGCTGGGATGAATTTGCCGCACCCGATGCCCCGGCCCTGCGCCTGGTCATCACCGTATGCGACAACGCGGCAAGCGAGCCCTGCCCCTATTGGCCGGGCAGCCCCGTGCGCACGCACTGGAGCTACCCCGATCCGTCCGCCGCGCCGGGCAGCGTGGACGACCGTCGCACCGCCTTCGAGCTCACGCGCCAGGCGCTGGGCTACCGCCTTCTGCAACTGCTGGCCCTGCCGCTTACCACCCTGTCCGACGCCGAATTGCAGCAGGCGGTGGACGCCATTGCAGGCCGCTGACCATGGGATTTTTTGAGCGCAACCTCACGTTCTGGGTCCTGCTGTGCATTGGCGCGGGCATCGGCCTGGGCCGGCTCCTGCCGGAGTTTTTCCAGGCGGTAAGCCAGCTGGAACTGGCCCACGTCAACCTGCCGGTGGGGCTGCTGATCTGGGTCATGATCGTGCCCATGCTGCTGCGCGTGGATTTCGGCGCGCTGCATGACGTGCGCCGCCACGGGCGCGGCATCGCCGTAACCCTGTTCGTGAACTGGCTGGTCAAGCCCTTTTCCATGGCCGCCCTGGCCTCGCTCTTCATCCGCCACTGGTTCGCACCTTACCTGCCGGCCGCCCAGATCGACAGCTACGTGGCGGGCCTGATCCTGCTGGCCGCGGCCCCCTGCACCGCCATGGTGTTCGTGTGGAGCCGCCTGTCCAATGGCGATCCGCTGTTCACCCTGTCCCAGGTGGCCCTGAACGACACCATCATGGTCTTCGCCTTTGCGCCGCTGGTGGGGTTGCTGCTGGGACTGTCTGCCATCACGGTGCCCTGGTCCACCCTGGCCGTGTCGGTGGCGCTCTACATCCTGCTGCCGGTGGTGTTCTCCCAGTTCTGGCGGCGCGCCCTGCTGCGGCGCGGGCCGCAGGCGCTGGAAGCGGCACTGGTGCGCCTGGGGCCCTGGTCCATCTCGGCCCTTCTGGCCACCCTGGTGCTGATGTTCGCGTTCCAGGGCGATGTGCTGCTGAACGAGCCGCTCGTGATTGCACTGCTGGCCGTGCCCATCCTGATCCAGGTGTTCTTC
>JAGWIW010000096.1 GCA_028866015.1 Betaproteobacteria bacterium | reverse complement strand
GTTGAGGCGGCAATCTTTTGCAAGATGCCGTTGGCCAGCGCATAGGCTGCGGACGAGCCCGTGCTTACCGTGGTGCTACCTGCTCCCGTGATGGCGAGCGCGGCGGAGGACAGCATTTGAGAAGAGTCCAGATTGCAGCCGGCAGTAATCACCGGACGCAACGCGGCCTTGTCTCGCTCGCTGGCCATGCCACTGAGGTATTCGTTCACAGTGTTTTGCATGATGATTTCCTTGCGAGAGTCGAAAAAAATGGGGGGTTATTCACCCCCCAAGGCCGCTACTGGTTAAGTCAGGTTCTTGACGCCGACGTTGCCCACCGCCATCCAGCCGTTGTTTTCGATCATCACGGCCTTCCACCAGATGGTGCCGGCGTAACCGCGTTGACCGAACGGGTCGGACTTGGACTTCTGTGCCGGCGCCATGTAGGTCGGATCGAGAGAATCCAGGCCGCGCACGGCGATCTGGCTCCAGGCGTTGGCTGCCGTCACGATGAACGGGTACACGTCGATGTTGGAGCCGCTGGTGGAATACAGACCCAGAGAACCCACGGCAGCACCGGCGTCCTGGAAGGACGGCAGATCAGGCGACGTGATAAAGCGGAAGCGCTCCACCTTGCCCAGCTCGTTGTCCATCGGCGTCCCGGAAGCGTACTTCTCAGCCGGCACAAAGCCGGGCAAATCGCGGATGTCCGGTTCCATGTCGGTGTGGCAATACACCAGATACCCGGCAGGCACGGCGGACGTTTCGTACTTGGGCGAAGCCGCCAGTACGCTCGTCACGAACTCGCCGTGATTGGCCTGCAACCCCTTTGTGACCTTGCGCACGAGGCCCAAGGTAAGGGAACCATTGACGGTGCTCCGACTGGTTCCGGTTCCGGCGTAGTACTGGTTGGTACAGCCTTTCAGGGCGCCGTAAACGATCATCTCGTTCACCAGCGTCACACGCTCGCCGACCTGCTCGATCATCGCCTTCGGGATGTCGTCTTCGTACAGGTCATAGGTCTTGTCGGTAAAACCGTACAGGCAGGAATACTGCTGCACGACCACCGTGATGTCCTGCGGCACGATGCTTTCCGGGTTGGGCGTCACGCCTTCTTGCGTCAGATGGGCCTGCGTCATGGCGTTGCCGCGGTCGCCCGCGCCGTTCTGGAAGAACTGGTTGGGGTTGGCCGTGGTGGCGCCATAGGGCAGCCAGCGACGTGCCACATAGGTGTCGCTGTTGTTCTTCGGCATGGGGACCTGGCGGCCACCCTTGGAAAGCACCTCGCGGGGAACGGCGTGCTTGAGGATCTGACCCTTGAATTTGTTAATTCGCCCAGGGGTCAAGGCAAAAGTTTGCATTGTCATGTTTGCAATCCCTTGAAAACGTGGATAGAAAAGTCAGCCGATACGGCTTCACTTGCTTGGCTCACTGCCTATCCCCGGCGTTTCCGTGGGGGACTGCTGCTGGGCGTCACGAATGGCGCCCGATGGTATTACGGGGTTCTGCGTCAGCCGGTCGCGAAACCGGACATGAATTCGTCCATGGCCGTCGCCGGGCCTGGTCCGTGTCCACCAGCACCTTGCGGCTGGACTGCCGCCGCGAGCTGCTGGGATCGTGTTTGTGCAGCCTCTCGCCGCTGTTTGGCTTCGGCCGCTGCTTTGTCCGTAGCCGCTTTGGCATCCGCCGCAGCTTTTTTGGCCGCGTCCTGTGCCGCGCGAAAGTCCTTGATGACACCGATCACCACATCGGACTCTTCACTCGCACGGCTTCGGGTCTGGTAATCCGTCGGCTGGGCTGCGAACCATGTGCCGAATTCGGCGCTCTTGAGTGTCGCTTCCCAGTCCGGGACTGCCTTGTTGAGCTGCCTCATCTCCAGGCGCCGCGTCACCGACGCCTCTACCGTTGGCAGAAGCGCGTCAACACTCTGTTGCACCAAACCCTGGATCTGTTCCTGGTTCACGCCGCGCCCTGCCTTGCCCAAGACCGTTTTCAGGTCCGAAGCTATGGCGTCGGCCAGGTCGGGGTATTGCTCTTTCAGCTGCGCCAGATCCTCCCGCGAAATCTCGAGCGGTTGGAGCCCGTTGCCGTTTTGCAGCTGATCCTGTAGTTGCTTCAAGGTGCGCTCGAATCCGCCCATTTTTCCGAAGGCGGTCCCGAACTGCTTGGTCATGCTGGCCTGAATCTCGTCCACCATTTGGGCGCGAGAGCGCAGCGCGGCTGCTTCCTCCTCGGTCAGCTGGACATACTTTGGGGTTGCTGCTGCGGCATCAGTACTGGCAGCCGCAGGGGTATCAGTTGCTGTTGATCCTGCCGGGGTTTCGGTCTGTGCTCCCTGGGTCGCCGGCGTTTCCGTGGGCGAAGCGGTAGGAGATGCGCTTTCCTCAAATCCAGCACTGAGTGCCGCTTCGGCATCCACAAGGGATGCGTCAGCATCAGTTTCTGCCATGTGTTTTGACTCCATCAGAACTTGCCGGCGCTTGCGCGTGGGCAATAAGATTGCCGTCCCGAGGGGCGGCGCTATTCAGCGGGAGACTGGCGTCCCTCGCAAAATTCCAAGAGCTTCTTGATTTCAGCGATGCGGCCCCGCAGGTGAGCGGTTTGCTCGTCTGACCGTTCCACATCGTTGCGGATGCGCAGTTGGGAAAGCCGCGCTTCCAGGTATTTGGTAAGTTTCTGGCCACCGGCCGAATGTCGATCGGTGTCAGTGAAGTCCAGCTTGAGCGGTTCAGCCATGGGTCACCGCTACCGTTGCGCCAGGATTGGCGAGCGTCGGCAGGCCTGCGGCCACATCGCCGGCACGGTCTTCCCGGTTTTGATTGGTCTGCAGGGTCGCATCCGCCGCAGCCAGATCGCGCTTGGTCTGCTCCTGCATGGCGGTCTTGGCGAGCTCCGCCTTCACCTGCTGGAGCGTCAGGTTGTTCTTGAGCGAGTATTCCAGGATGAGCAGGTCGCGCTGGTCGCGCATCTTCTGCAGTTCTGCCGCGGCGTTGTCCAGGGCAATCTGGCGCTCCGTTTGGGCATAGCGATATTCGGCTGCCGCGCGAGACTCCTCGATTGAGAGGTCGGTTTGTGCCCGGATCTTCTCGGATTCCACCCGGGCCGCGGCTGCGGCTTGGTGCGGGCTGGCGCCTCCAGATTGCAGCAGTTCCTGTTCGTGAGCCATCTCGACCTGGGACTGCTGCAGTTCGCCCTGAATCTTGGCGTTGACGGCGGCCAGCGCACCCTGGGCGCGGACTGTGGCCACCTGGACCTGGACGGGGGGGGCGGCCTTACCCATTTCGGCTTCCTGCTCTTCCTGCGTCATCTGGATCTTGCGAGGATCGATGCGACGGGCACGCAGGAACTCGGCGAACCACTTCCGGGGGTCGGCGCCGAATTCGGGGTTTTCGACCATCTGGCCGATCTGCTGAATGGTCTGGACCTGGATGGCTCGCTCCACCAAAGATGAAGAGCCGTGCGCGTGAATCTCGAATTCAGCCTTTTCGTCCTGCGGCACATCTGGGTCCAGCAGCAGCCATTCGTATAACGCATTGATCATCGGC
>JAGWIW010000095.1 GCA_028866015.1 Betaproteobacteria bacterium | reverse complement strand
TTCGCCACTCATGCTCCTTTGCAGAAGGTTAAGGGTGGTGGCGGGACGCTGCAACACAGGTTGCTTGACGCTATTAGTCGTAAGCAATACGAAGAAGCGGAACGCCTGGCGGTGGAGCTGACCTGCAGGCAGCCCAGCAATCCCATGGGGTGGAAGGCATTGGGGGTGGTGCTGTCCTACAGGGGACAAATGCATGAAGCAGTCGGATCCATGCGTAAATCTGTGGAACTGGCCCCTTTTGACGCGGAAGCCCAACTCAATCTGGGATCAGCACTTCACGCACTGGGTCAAGCCCAAGAAGCCGAGACGGCCTACCGAAACGTACTTGCCCTCCAGCCAAACAGCCCTGAAGTTCTCAACAACCTTGGCAGCCTGCTGTGCGACTCAGGAAGGCCTTCTGAGGCAGAGTCGTGTTACCAGCAGGCGATTGCACTCAAGCGTGACTATGCCCAAGCTTATAGCAACTATGGTCATGCCCTGCAGATGCTGCATCGGCTGGAAGAGGCGGAAACAGCCTGCCGGAAAGCCATCGCTCTGCAACCCGATTACAAAAATGCCCATGTCAATTTGAGCGCCGTGTTGTTGGGCCTCGGGCGGCACCATGAGGCCGAAGCCTGCCTGCGGACAGTTCTTGCGCTGTCACCGGATGAGCCCAACGCCTACAATAACCTGGGAACGGCATTGCTTGAGCAAGGCCGCTTGCACGAAGCCCGAGCAAGTTACGAACGGGCGCTACAGATCAATCCGTTGTTTCCCGAATGCCACAACAACCTGAGCCAGGTAAAGACTTACACCCCTGACGATCCCCATATCCCGCTGTTGAGCCGGCTCGTTCAGCAACTGCATGAACCGGTTGCGCGCATGCACGCCTGCTTTGCCTTGGGCAAGGCCTGTACGGATACGGGACAGCACAAGGAGGCATTTGCCATCCTGAGTGAAAGCAACCGTCTGCGCAAAGCACTGTTGGGTTACAGCGTGGAGCAAGACCAAGTGCTGTTTGCGCGCATCAGGCAGGTTTTTGATGTGTTACCGCCTGCCGTTGATGATGTGCCGGCAGTGTCTCAGGCCGTTCTCATCGTGGGCATGCCCCGTTCCGGCACAAGCCTTGTGGAACAGATACTGGCTTCACACCCTCAGGTGATGGGAGGCGGGGAACTGGAATGCCTGAACCGCGCGGTCTCACAGCACTTCTCATCGGAGCCCGTTGCGCTGGATGCCGTCAGCCGCCAAGTGGCGACTGACTACGCTGCTCAGCTTGACCGGTTAGGATCAAGGTGGCCCCACATCACGGACAAGATGCCTTCCAATTTTCGTTGGCTTGGTTTTGTATTGTGGGCCAATCCCCATCTCAAGGTGGTACATACGGTGCGCGACCCTATGGCCGCCTGCTGGTCGATATTCAAGCAGTATTTTCCGGCCAATGCGCTGGGCTTTGCCTACGATCTGGAAGACCTGGGAACCTATTACCGGATGTATGAAGACCTCATGGCCTTTTGGCATGAGAAGTTTCCCGGCCGTATCTATGACCTCAACTACGAGCGGCTCACCGAGAACCAGGAGGAGGAAACGCGAAAGCTGCTGGACTACTGCGGCCTTCCATGGGACGAGCGCTGCCTGGAATTCGAGAAGACGCAACGGGTGGTGCGCACGGCCAGTGCCGCCCAGGTGCGGCAGAAAATGTACAAGGGTAGCTCAAAAGCCTGGCGTCCTTATGAGCCCTACCTGGGGCCGCTGATCAAGGCGCTGGGGCGCACCTGATCTTTTCGTATCAAATCAGCTTTATCAACGTTTCAACCGACCGCTCAAGCGAGTCTTTCTCTCCATCAATGATCACGTCGGGGTGTTCAGGAGCTTCATAGGCGCTGCCGATCCCCGTCATGTTAGGTAGCTTGCCGCTACGTGCGCGTTTGTACAGTCCTTTCGGGTCGCGTTGTTCACAGATGGCCAGTGGCGTGTTCACATACACTTCGATCATGTTGTCCGGGCCGATCAGTTCCCTGGCCATGTCCCGTTCGCGTCTGAACGGTGAAATGAAAGCCGTCATGACGATGAGGCCGGCGTCCATCATGAGCTTGGCCACTTCGGCGATGCGGCGGATGTTTTCCACACGGTCGGCGTCGGTAAAGCCCAGGTTGCGGTTTAACCCTTGCCGGATGTTGTCCCCGTCCAGAATGTAAGTGCGTTTGCCCTGCTGGTGCAGTTGTTTTTCCAGGGCGTTGGCCAGGGTGGATTTGCCAGATCCTGAAAGTCCCGTAAACCAGATGACTTTGCCTTTGTGTCCGTTGAGGCGTTCGCGGTCTTCGCGCGTGATGGTGAGGGCCTGCTTGTGCACGTTCTGCGCCCGGCGCAGGCTGTGGCGGATCATGCCGGCGGCCACGGTGGCGTGGGTATAGCGGTCCACCAGGATGAAGCTGCCCAGGGTGCGGGATTGCTCGTAGGTGTCGTAGGCCAGGGGGCGGCTTAAGGCGATATTGCACACGGCAATGTCGTTGAGCTCCAGCTGTGTGCAGGCTTCGTGCGCCAGGGTGTTGACGTCGATGCGGTGCTTGAGCGTGGTGATGGAAGCCGTGGCCCATTGGGTGGAGAGCTTGAGGTGGTAGTTTCTGCCCACCAGTCCGGCTTCTTCGTTCATCCACACGAGCGTCGCTTCAAACTGGTCTGTGGTTTCGATGGGTGATTGACTGAGTGAGAGCACGTCGCCGCGCGAGATATCGATTTCCCGGTCCAGGCGCAAGGTTACCGCGTCTCCTGTTTCCGCCTTTTTCTGGCTGCCGTCCAGGGTCACGATGTCGGTGATGTGGGCTGTTTTGCCGGAGAGGGTGACGCGCACTTCGTCCCCGATGTTGACTTGCCCTTCCACCACCGTGCCGCTGAAGCCGCGGAAGGTGGCGTCCGGCCGATTTACCCACTGCACCGGAAAGACCAGTCGCTCTGACGTGCGTGGTTCGACGCGCACCGTGTCCAGGTGCCCCATCAGCGTGGGGCCGCGGTACCAGGGGGACTGGGCCGAGCGGCTGGTGATGTTGTCGCCCTGCAGGGCACTCAAGGGAATGGTGGTGATGTCCGTGAGTCCCAGGGGTTTTGCAAAAGCTTCAAAGGTGTCCCGGATGCGGTTGTAGACCGATTCATCAAACCGCACCAAGTCCATCTTGTTGATGGCCAGCACCACATGGCGGATGCCCATGAGGGAAACCAGGGTGGCGTGGCGACGGGTTTGCGTGAGCACGCCCTGGGTTGCATCCACCAGCAGGATGGCCAAGTCGGCCGTGGAAGCGCCGGTCACCATGTTGCGCGTGTACTGTTCGTGTCCCGGGGTGTCCGCCACGATGAACTTGCGCCGCGCCGTGGAAAAAAAGCGGTAGGCCACGTCGATGGTGATGCCCTGTTCGCGCTCGGCGGAAAGCCCGTCCACCAGCAATGCAAAGTCCAGCGCATCACCCTGCGTGCCGAATTTTTTGGAGTCTCTTTCCAGGGCGGCCAACTGGTCGTCGAACAGGTGCTGCGATTCCCACAGCAGGCGCCCGATCAGGGTGCTTTTGCCGTCATCCACGCTGCCGCAGGTGATGAAGCGCAGCAGATCCTGT
>JAGWIW010000094.1 GCA_028866015.1 Betaproteobacteria bacterium | reverse complement strand
TCACCGAGATGTTACGTAAAATGGCTGCCAGCCTGGGACAGATCAGGGACCTGGACGTACTGGCAAACGCCCTGCTCGCACGACTTCCCAAGGAACAGGCAACACCGCTCGCTGACGCCTTTGCCCGTGCCCGTTCCCGCCGATGCCGCCTGCTGGTCCGCCTGCTGAAAAGTCCGTCGGGCGCCCGCCTGCTGCCCTCCTTTTTCGAATCCTTGCGCCTGCCCCTGCCTGAAACGCCCCTTCCCGTAAGCCTGCGCGCCTTTGCAGATCAATCGCTGCGCCAATTGCACCGGCGGGTTTTGACCCTTGCGAAGCGCAAGGGCAATGTGCGGCATCAGCACGCTCTGCGAAAGCGCATCAAGGAATTACGCTACACAGCTGAATTTTTCAGCTCACTCTACCGGCACAGACCCGTCCAAGACTACCTGGATCATCTGCAAGTCACCCAGGATACCCTGGGTCAAGTCATCGATGCGCACACATCCTTGCTGCAGCTGGTTGTTCTGACCCGGGAATTTCCGGACATCGCGCCGCTCCTTCCGTCATTGAACGACCTGCTTGAAGAGGACTTGCTGAAGGCAAAAACGCTTCTCAATCCGGCACTGAACGCCGTCAAGAAAACTTTGCCTTTCTGGCAGGACTGACTCAGTCGCGATCCCAACGAACCCGAAGCAAAAACTGTTCGGGGTTATAGTGAAATGTGAGCGTACCCTGGTAAGCCCGGTGCAACGCTTCACCAATGCCGCGTGCCAGATGGATGTCCGTGGTGGTGACCAGCACCCCCCCTTCTTCGGATTTAATGGCCATGATGCGCTTCAGAGGATGTTCTGCCTTCTGATGCGCCTCCTCGTTGTGGATGATCTGAAGTAGTTCATTCTGGTGCGAGCTGGCAAAGCCGCCTGAGATGAACACATAACCCGCGGGGAAATGGTCCTGGATGCGCAGGCAGGCAGGACAGACATGCTCGTTGGCCCCAGGCACTGTCTCGAGCCATTGCCAACGACCCTGTCGAAAAACAGCACCACAAGATGGACAGACTGTAGGCTCAGGCAGTTTCCCCCGCAACTTGTAGCTGTCATGCACCAGTTCTTCAATGATCCGTTCATGCTGGACGGGGTGAAACCCGGAAGGAACATGTGTTGTTTTCATGGTGGCATACATCCCTGAAGATACTGCCTGAAAGATAACAGTTCCTCTTCTTCCCGACACTACGTGCAAACACCTAACCCACGCCTGCCAGGCCAATCCAGTGGGGTACGTATGAATACTTATACGGATTCAAACGTATTTTTCAATTTGACACAGTTTCCTATCCTTGAAGTTCCTAGACTTGAGTTGGCGAAACTTTTCTCGCAAGGAGCATTCCATGTCACACACTGTCGCCACTGCCCGGAAAAAGAAGGCAAAGCCGGTTCTAACCGCGCCGCAGCCTCCTGCCCACTGCTCCGGGAATACCGAAGATCGGGAACATCGCATTGCTGTGGCCGCGTATTACCGCGCCGAACGCCGCGGGTTCCTGGGAGGAGATCCGGTCGTTGATTGGCTTGAGGCTGAAGCAGAAGTGGACGCCCGGCTCAACAGCGAACTTCACTGATCAATTTTTGCACAAGGGAGCTTTCATCATGGCAAACCTGATTCGGCGAGACCCGCTTTTCTCGCGCCTGAGCCGGTTCGACCCAATTTTTGGAGATGACTGGCTAAAAGGATTCTGGGTCCAACCTTTTACCGGCGATGTGGAACCTCCGCCCCAAATCAAAATCGACCTGACCGAAGGGAAAGAGGCTTATACCGTTCGTGCTGAAGTCCCTGGCATGAAAAAGGATGACATCAAGGTGGAAATTGAAGGCAACCGTATTTCCATCACTGCCGAATCCAAACGGGAAACCGAAGAGAAGAAGGGCGACAAGGTCATCCGGCGAGAATGCTACCAGGGCTCGTCCTACCGCAGTTTCACGCTCGACAGCGATGTGGATGAAGCCAAGGCATCTGCCAAATACGACAACGGTGTCCTGGAACTCACGCTGCCGAAAAAAATCGGCGCAGGCTCCAAGCAGCTGCAGATCAGCTGATGGCATCTCCCGGGCGCACACCTTTCATGCGGTTTGAGGACCGCAAGGACGCTGCCAGTCATCTTGTCGGAAAGTTGTCGCACTACCGCAATCAGCACCCTCTGATCCTTGCGATCCCCCGGGGGGCTGTGCCCATGGGCGTTGAATTGGCCCAAGCCCTGGGTGGAGACCTCGACGTGGTTCTGGTACGCAAGCTGTGCGCCCCCGGCGACCCCGAATTTGCCCTGGGTGCAGTGGATGAAACCGGCTGGGTATATCTGGCTGACGAAACCCGGTTCATGGCCAACCC
This sequence comes from Betaproteobacteria bacterium, assembly GCA_028866015.1. Lineage (GTDB taxonomy): Bacteria > Pseudomonadota > Gammaproteobacteria > Burkholderiales > Ferrovaceae > JAKBAT01. The sequence goes on along the minus strand of JAGWIW010000094.1, from coordinate 1,246 downwards.
GGGCTATATTGCCGAAAAAAAGGCGGAAGAAATGGCGCTGATGAAAGTGCGTCGCGCAAGCTATACGCCAGCCCGACAACCGCAGGATCCCGCAGGACGGGTAGTGATCGTGGTAGACGATGGCCTGGCTACCGGAGCCACCATGATTGCTGCCCTGCATGCAGTACGCGCAAAGAATCCAAAAAAACTTGTTTGTGCTGTCCCAGTGGCCTCCGAAGAGGCGCTCCATAAAGTGGAATCACTGGCCGACGAAGTGGTTTGCCTGCATGCCCCAAGCCGCTTCTACGCCGTAGGACAGTTCTACGAAACTTTCAACCAGGTGAGCGACGACGAGGTGGTGGAATTGCTCAGGCAGGCCGCCCCCCAGTGATCAGCAGGTACCCCCACCGCGCACTTTGACCGGAAAGCGACGCATTCCCGACATATTTTCAAAAGCCACGAAATGGCCGGCCAGCTTCGTGCCGCAATGCGGGCAGGCGCCGGAATCGGTGACTTGGTAGTGCCGGATGTCGTGCCAATCGCGCACGATGAGCGGACGCTCACAATGGCTGCAACAGGTGGTTCCCCCGGTTTCGTCATGCACATTGCCGGTATACACATGCAGCAGACCCGCCTCCCGCGCCATGCGGCGGGCATTTTCCAGTGTTGCCGGCGGGGTGGCCGGAATGTCCGTCATCTTGAAATCCGGATGAAATGCGGTGAAATGAAGCGGCACATCCGTGCCCAGTTCCCTGGCCACCCATTCGGACAAGGCTTCAATTTCCGCTGGCGAATCGTTTTTCCCGGGGATGAGCAGCGTGGTGATTTCAAGCCAGGTGGAAGTTTCGTGCCGAATGTAGCGCAAGGTATCAAGCACCGGCTGCAAATGCGCTCCGGTGAGCTTGTAGTAGAACGATTCGGTAAACCCCTTGAGGTCCACGTTGGCAGCATCCATTTTTTCGTAAAAATCGCGCCGTGGTTCCTCGTGCATATAGCCTGCCGTGACCGCAACTGTACGGATGCCGCGTTCATGGCAGGCATCAGCCACATCCATGGCGTATTCGGCAAAAATCACCGGATCGTTGTAGGTGAAGGCCACGCTGCGGCATCCCAATTCCTGCGCCGTCCGGGCAATGGCTTCGGGGCTTGCCTGGTCCGCCAGGCGGTCAAAGTCGCGCGTCTTGGAAATGTCCCAGTTCTGGCAGAACTTGCAGGCCAAATTGCAACCCGCCGTACCAAAAGACAGGATGGTCGAACCGGGCAGAAA
>JAGWIW010000008.1 GCA_028866015.1 Betaproteobacteria bacterium | reverse complement strand
ATGGCCTTGCTGGATGTGGTGACCTTTTCCCGTGAAAAAATATCGCCGGGCTTCAAAGTCACCAGCTTGCGCAATTCCGCTTCAGGCACCACGAACTGGCCTGCAAGCTTGACCTCGGATACCCGGAACTGCTGTCCTTCCGTGATGTTGATCGTGATGTAGATGTCCTGCTTGTCTGGAGAAATCGAGACCTGGGTGGACTCCACCGCAAACTCCAGGTATCCCCGGTCCTGATAGTAGGAACGCAAGGTCTCAAGGTCACCGGACAGCTTCTGCTTCGAGTACTGGTCGTTTTTCGTGTACCAGGAAAACCAGTCGGGGGTATTGAGCTGCAGTTGATCCAGCAGCACCTTTTCCGGAAAAGCCTTGGCACCCACGATGGTGATTTCACGGATGTGGGCCACCTCCCCTTCAATGATATTGAAGGTCAGCGATACACGGTTGCGTGTCATCGGGGTCACGGTTGTGGTGACCTGGGCCGAATATTTTCCTTTGCTCAGGTACTGGCGCTTGAGTTCCTTTTCCGCCTTGTCGAGCAGTGATTTGTCGTAAATGCGGGATTCGGCTATGCCGATCGACTTCAGGGCCTCCCTCAACTGATCCTTGTTGAAGGATTTGGCGCCATTAATATCCACGCGGTAAATGGAGGGCCGTTCCTGCACCACCACCACCAGCACATCGCCATCCTTTTCCAGTTTGACGTCGGCAAAAAAACCTGTGTCATACAGCGATTTGATTGCTGCGGCAGACTTTTCAGGGGTGATGGTATCGCCCACCTTGAGTGGAAGATAGCTGAAAATGGTGCCCGCTTCGATGCGCTGGGCGCCCTCAACACGGATGTCTTTTATGGTAAATGGAGCAACAGCCCATGCAGTTGCACTCAAAAACACACAACACAAGACAATAAAGGTGCGAAATGTCATGGACCCGATCAGTTGGTTAGCAGACGTTGTATGTCGTTATAAAGTGCGAAAGCCATCAGGGCAGTCAGCAAAAACAGCCCCACCCGTTGCGTCAGCGCCAGTATACGATCGGAAACGGGACTTCCCTTGAGTAACTCGACAGCATAATACATCAAATGCCCCCCATCCAATAAGGGGACAGGCAACAGGTTTATGGCGCCCAGGCTGACGCTGATCAGGGCAAGGAACGTCAGGTAAGGCATGAGCCCCATGCGTGCCGTCTGACCCGCATAATCGGCTATCTGGATTGGTCCGCCAATATTTTTCAGGGATGCCTGACCCACCAGCATGGCCCCGAACGTCTTGAAGGTCAGCCGCGTCACTTCCCAGGTCTTGTTCGCCGCATGGACCATGGCAGGCAAGGGTGCATCCCGCACCGTCGTCCAGAAATGATCCGTCAGGCTTCGTGGCACATTGGGCGACACTCCGATTTTGCCAATCGTATTGCCCCGGCCATCCCGTTCCGGTCGTGGCACTAGCGCCACAGACTCCTGCCGCCCCTGGCGCTCCAGTGAGAATGTCAGCGCCTTCCCGGGATTTTCCCGCACCAGGGTCACCAGGGCCTGCCATGAGGCCAAGGGTTTGCCGTCCACGGCAACAATTCGGTCCCCAGGTTGAATCCCGGCCCTGCCGGCCGGGCTGTCGTGGATAACACGGCCTGCCACGGCAGGAATCGGAAAATCCCAAGGCTTGAGGCCAATGCGATCCAGCACTTCCGCATCCCTGTCAGAGGCGTCCAGCCTGGAAAGATCCAGTCGATGCGTCGTGAGATGCCCTGCATCATCTTCCGTTTCCAGGGTGACGGCATTTCGCTCAAGCGCGTTGTCGATCAGCAGCAACTGCACTTCGTTCCAGGTACGGACCTCCTCCCGTCCAACCCGGACAATGCGCTCCCCCGCCACAAACCCGGCCTGGGCTGCCAGCGATGCCGGCGGAGGGCTGTCCACATAGGGTTTGAGCCCGGGAACACCCATCAAATAAAGGCCCCAGTAGATCAGGAATGCGAGCAGGAAATTGGCCAGAGGGCCGGCCAGCACTATCGCCACACGGCGCCCGAGGGATTGCCTGTTGAAGGCCCTGTGAGCTACTTCAGGCGCCACGGGGCCCTCCCTTTCATCAAGCATCCGGACGTATCCCCCAAGCGGAAAGGCGCCGATCGCCCATTCGGTCTGGTCCGGCCCGCGCCGCACCTGCCAGAGGGTTTTGCCGAAACCGATGGAAAATCGAAGCACTTTGACGCCGGCAAGTCGCGCCACGAAGTAGTGCCCCCATTCATGGAACAGGATCAGCAGAACCAGCGCTGCCACAAACGCAAATACCGTGGTGATGCCCGCCTGTATCACTGCGCCTTGCCCCCTTGGCCGGATAACAGTCGGGCCGCCATCTCGCGGGTTTGCGCATCAGCAGACAAAACTGCAGAAAGCGTCGTGGCTGGTTGGGGAGGCACTGCATCCAGCACCTGTTCGATGAATGCTGGAATGCGGTCAAAGCGGAGACGGGCTCCGAGAAAAGCTTCCACAGCCACTTCATTGGCGGCATTCAGTATCGCCGGGCAGGTTCCGCCAGTCTTGATTGCCCGGTAGGCCAATGCCACTGCCGGAAAACGCTCCATGTCCAGTGCAAGGAAACGCAGCGCCCCGACCTGGGCCAGACTGAGTTGGGGAGCACCGGAAGCGATGCGCTCTGGATAGGCCAGGGCGTGAGCAATGGGAACCCGCATGTCCGGACACCCGAGTTGGGCAATCACCGAACCATCCACATAAGACACGAGAGAATGCACGATGCTTTCCGGATGGATCACGATGTCCACCTGCTCCGGTTGGGCATCGAACAGCCAGCAAGCCTCAATCAGCTCAAGCCCCTTGTTCATCATGGTGGCTGAATCCACCGATATTTTCCGGCCCATGCTCCAGTTGGGATGCCGGCAGGCCTCGTCGGGAGTCACGTCAGCCAGTTCAGAAAGGGGACGGTGCAAAAAGGGGCCGCCAGAAGCTGTCAACGTGATGCGGCTCACTCCGGAAGAGGCAAGCCCTTGGCCTGCAATCCTTGGCAAGGACTGAAAAACCGCATTGTGTTCACTGTCCACGGGAAGCAACTGGGCTCCGCTGGCACGGACTGCATCCATCAACAGCGCACCCGACATGACCAGCGCCTCCTTGTTGGCGAGCAGCACCCGCTTTCCCGCTTGTGCTGCCGCAAGCGTCGGCTCAAGGCCTGCCGCTCCCACAATGGCAGCCATCACGATGTCCGTGTCCTCGCTGGAGGCGACATGACACAGCGACTGGGCTCCGGACAGGATTTGCGTCACTCTGTCGCAGCCGGATCCCTTCAACATCCCTGCCAACCGCAATGCATCTTCCGGGCTGCTGACCACCGCATACCGCGGCAAAAACCGCTTGCACTGCTGTGCCAGCTTTTCCACATTGCGATGGGCAGAAAGCGCATGGATGCGATAACGCTGCGGATGGAGGGCGGCAACTTCAAGCGTGTTGCAGCCAATGCTTCCCGTTGCCCCCAGAATGGTCAATGCAAGTTGTACCATCCACCCGTCTCCATCACAACCCATGCCGCCAGCGGCAAGGCAGCAGTCAATGCATCAATCCTGTCGAGGATGCCGCCATGCCCCGGCAGCAAGCGTCCACTGTCCTTGACTCCGGCACAGCGCTTGATCCAGGACTCGAACAGGTCGCCCAAAATCCCAAGCACGGCCAGTGCCAGGCTCAATGGCATCCAGACCCAGCCCAGGTTTCGCAGTACGGCGCCGGCCTGCGCATCCGGAAATCCGGAAAAGGCCATGCCTGCCGCGTACAGCAGCACGGCAGCGAGACCCCCGCCAACACCTTCCCAGGTTTTTCCAGGGCTGATGGCAGGAGCAAGCTTATGGCTTCCCCAGGCTCGCCCGACAAAATAAGCAGCCGAATCAGATAGCCAGATGACAATCATGAACATCAGGAGTACCCAGGGTCCAGCCTGATGCAATGTCTCGAGCGCAAAGGCGGTTGGCAGGATCAGAAGCCAACCGACAGCGGCCAGCAGCGCCGGGCTGCTGACTTTCCACTGCCTGGCAAGCCAAAATGGAACAATGCCGCACCAGAACAGCAGTGAAAGCAGATAAAGGGCACCCGTCAGCCCCCCAGCGCCCTCTCGTGCCGAAAGCCAGTCGCATGCCCAGGCCAGCAATGCAGTCAGTACCACATAGAGCACTCGTGAAAGCTGGGGAAAGCGCGCCAACCCACCCCATTCCCAGCTTGCCACTAGCGCGGCGAGCAAAACAGCCGCCTTCCAGTAAATGGCTGGGGCCACAAACAGGAGAGCCGCAAGTACAGCCAGCAGCAGAATGGCGGTCAGGATTCTGGCGCGCAGCATTGTTCGCTTGTTCGCCCAAAGCGTCTTTCGCGCTGCTGGAAAGACAGGATGGCCGCTTCCAGGCTGGCAAGGTCAAAATCCGGCCAGAGCGTTTCCGTGAAATACAGTTCCGTGTAAGCCAATTGCCACAACAGGAAATTGCTGATGCGCTGTTCCCCGCCAGTACGTATGAACAGGTCCGGCTCCGGGGCATCACCCATGGACAGAAATGGAATGAGGTCTGCTTCAGTGACACGCCCTGACTTCTCGGGTTGGCTTGCCAGCAATGCGTTGAACGCCTGCAGTATGTCCCATCGGCCTCCGTAGTTTGCGGCGATGGTCAGGGTCAGGCGCGTGTTGTTTTGGGTCAGCTCATGCGCCTGTGAAATCAGGGTTTCCAGTCGCGACCCCAGACGACCCAGGTCCCCGATGATACGGACCCGGATGTTGGCGCGATGGAGACGGGAAATTTCATTTTCAAGGTTGCTGATGAACAGCTGCATCAGCATGGAAACCTCATCCGCCGGACGACGCCAGTTTTCGCTGCTGAAAGCAAACAGGGTTACATATTCGATCCCCAGGCGGGCTGCATTTTCCACCAGGGTTCGCACCGCTTCACTGCCGCGCCGGTGCCCGGCGATACGAGGCAACAACCGTTTCCGCGCCCACCGTCCGTTGCCATCCATGATGATGGCAACGTGCCTGGGGATTTTCCCCGAAAGCGGAATACCGAGTGTGGAACTCTGGGGTTGTTCAGCCATGGCAATCTTCCCTGCAAGCCAGCCGGGAAGGTCAAACAGCCATCAGTTCCGATTCTTTTGCTGCAAGCTGCTTGTCAATCTCACCCACAAAGCGGTCAGTCAATTTCTGGATATCTTCCTGGGCGCGCCGCTCCTCATCCTCGGAAATGGATTTGGATTTCTGCAGTTCCTTCAAGTGGGCCAGAGCATCACGCCGGACATTGCGCACCGCCACTCGGGCATTTTCCGCTTCCGCCTTCACGACTTTGGTCAAGTCACGACGCCGCTCTTCGGTCAGGGCCGGCATGGGGACGCGAATCAGGTCTCCCTGTGCAGAAGGATTAAGCCCAAGGTCAGAATCACGAATGGCTTTCTCTACGGCAGCGGCCATTTTCTTCTCGTACGTAGAAACGCCGATGGTTCGGGCATCAATCAGGTTGATTCCTGCCACTTGGTTGATTGGGGTAGGCGTACCGTAATAGTCCACTTTTACATGGTCAAGAAGCCCGGCATGGGCGCGCCCGGTGCGCACCTTACCCAGATCCGCCTTCAGCGTTTCGAGGGATTTCTGCATCTTCTGTTCGGCAGACTTTTTGACGTCAGCAATCATGGTGTTCTCCGGGCAGCTTAAGCTTAATTGGTCACAAACGTGCCTTCAGCTTCCCCCATGACCACGCGCTTTAGGGCGCCGGGTTTGAAGATGCTGAACACGCAGATGGGAAGGTTCTGGTCCCTGCAAAGTGTCAGTGCCGTCGCATCCATGACCTTGAGGTTGTTGATGATGGCTTCCTCAAATGTCAGGCGTTCATAGCGTCGGGCATTTGCATCCTTGAGCGGATCAGCCGTGTAGATACCGTCCACTTTGGTGCCTTTGAGCACCACCTGGGCGCTCATTTCCACTCCACGCAGGGCAGCAGCGGTATCCGTTGTGAAAAAAGGATTTCCTGTTCCTGCAGCAAAAATGACCACCCTGCCTTCTTCCAGGTAGCGCAAAGCCTTTCCGCGGATGTAAGGCTCGGCAACCTGTTCGAGATTGAGTGCCGACTGCACGCGGCTGACGACATCCACCCGACGCATGGCGTCCTGAAGGGCCAGGGCATTCATGACCGTGGCCAGCATGCCCATGTAGTCGGCCGTAGCCCGATCCATGCCCTCAGCGCCCAGCGCAACACCCCGGAAAATGTTTCCGCCACCAATGACGATGCCAACCTGGACGCCGATGCGCGTTACTTCCGCTATTTCAGCCACGATCCGGTCAATAGTGGCGCGATTGATGCCGTAGGCATCATCGCCCATCAAAGCTTCGCCGGAAAGCTTGAGCAGGACGCGCTGGTAGACGGGCTTCATATGCACCATCAGGCTCCGCCGGCTACTCCGGCTGCAGCAGCAACTTCTGCAGCGAAGTTTTCGCTTTTCTTCTCGATGCCTTCACCCACCACGAACATGTTGAAACGGTTAACCCGGGCACCGCGGGACTTCAACAGCTGTTCCACCGTCTGGTCCGGGTTTTTGACGAAGGGCTGGCCAAGAAGCGTCACTTCTGCAAGATATTTTGTGATCCGGCCTTCCACCATGCGGGCCACGATATCTGCAGGTTTGCCGGACTCCGCTGCCTGCGCCGTGTAAATTTCACGCTCGCGGGCCAGCAGGTCTGCCGGCACTTCATCGCGCGAGACGCAAATCGGCTTGCTGGCTGCAATGTGCATGGCAATGTCGCGCCCCAGGGCTTCGTCACCACCTTCCAGATCCACCATCACCCCAATACGTGACCCATGAAGGTACTGGGCCAGGACTCCTGAAGTCTGGAAACGCACGAAGCGGCGCACGGTCATGTTTTCACCCAGCTTCATGACAAGCGATTTGCGCACATCTTCCAGCGAGCCCCCTTGCGGCAATGCCCCTTGCACCAGCGCATCCACATCAGCCGGGTTGGTACGCGTCACCTGCTCTGCCACCTGGCGGGAAAAAGTCACAAAATCATCGTTTTTGGCGACGAAATCCGTTTCGCAGTTGACTTCCGCCAAGGCGCCGGTTTTTCCGTCAGCAGACACAAAAGCAGCCACCATCCCTTCCGCAGCGATCCGGCCGGCAGCCTTGCTGGCCTTGGCACCGCTGCGAATGCGCAGCAGGTCTTCTGCCGCCTTCATGTCACCTTGCGCTTCTGCGAGCGCCTTTTTGCACTCCATCATGCCCAGCCCGGTCAATTCACGCAGTTCCTTGACCATTGCTGCGGTAATTTCCGCCATTTCTCATTACTCCCAGAGTGTTCTGCAGCCCTGCTGCAACATTTGCAAAATTATTCCGCGGCCTTGTCTTCTTCCACTTCGACAAACTCTTCCGTCGCAGTGATTTCACTGATGGACTGTGTCCGGCCTTCCAGGATCGCGTCGGCTACGCCACGGGCATAAAGGCGAATGGCGCGCGTGGAATCGTCGTTGCCCGGTATGACGTAATCAATGCCATCGATGGAGTTGTTGGTATCCACCACGCCAATGATGGGAATACCCAGTTTGCGCGCCTCAACAATGGCGTTCTTCTGGTAGCCCACATCGATCACGAACATGGCATCGGGGATGCCATTCATTTCCTTGATGCCACCCAGGCTGCGCTCGAGCTTTTCCAGCTCGCGCTGATAATTCAGGGCTTCCTTCTTGGACAGCCGCTCCATCGAGCCGTCCGTCATCATGACGGAGAGTTCATTGAGTCGCTTGATGGACTGCTTGACCGTCTTGAAGTTGGTCAACATGCCGCCCAGCCAGCGATGGTCGACAAAGGGGGAGCTTGCCCGCAGGGCTTCTTCACGTACGATTTCGCGCGCCTGACGCTTGGTGCCCACAAACAGGACCGTGCCCTTGTTGGCAGCCAGCTGGCGCACAAACTTCATGGCCTCCTGGTACATGGGCAAGGTTTTTTCGAGGTTGATGATGTGAATCTTGTTTCGATGGCCGAAAATGTACGGGGCCATCTTGGGATTCCAGTAACGGGTCTGGTGGCCGAAGTGCACTCCGGCTTCAAGCATTTGCCGCATGGTGACGGACATGATGTACTCCTTGATTAGGGTTGAGCCTCCACCGGCCGATTACCCGCTGTGCGCAGGCACCCTGATAGTGCCGGTGTGTGAATTTGGCGACGCATGTTTCCGCCGCCCCGAACAGGACCGTTTTAGCGGCCCGATAAAAGCCCGATATTCTAGCATTTCAGGCTGTCAGGGTACAAGTCGGGCTTTTGCGGGTGCTATAATTTAAACTTGATCTTGAAGAATCAGGAGCCATGGCCATTTCCATCAAAACCCCCGATGAAGTCCAAAGCATGCGCGTGGCCTGCCGTCTGGCGTCCGAAGTGCTGGATTTCATTACCCCCCATGTGCAGCCTGGCATCACGACGGGCGAGCTGGACCGACTTTGTCATGACTATATGGTAAACGTCCAAGGTACGATCCCTGCCCCCCTCAATTATTGCCCGCCGGGTCACACCCCTTACCCCAGCTCCATCTGCACTTCGGTCAATCACCAGGTTTGCCATGGCATTCCGGGCACCAGGGTGTTGAAAGGGGGGGATATCGTCAACATCGACATCACGGTCATCAAGGAGGGTTTCCATGGAGATACCAGCCGGATGTATCTGGTGGGGGAACCCAGCAAACAGGCCCAACGCCTGTGCCGGATCACTTATGAGGCCATGTGGCTAGGCATCCGTGAGGTTCGGCCAGGCAGCCACCTGGGGGACATCGGGCATACCATCCAGGTTTTTGCCGAAAATGCCGGTTACAGCGTGGTTCGCGAATTCTGCGGTCACGGTATCGGCCGGAATTTCCACGAGGACCCCCAGGTCTTGCATTATGGACGCAAAGGCACGGGCGTCGTACTTCGCCCCGGAATGATTTTCACCATCGAACCGATGATCAATGCGGGACGGCGTGAAATACGGCAGTTGGCTGATGGCTGGACCATCGTCACCGCTGATCACAGCCTGTCGGCCCAATGGGAACATACCGTTCTAGTGACGGACTCTGGCTACGAAGTGCTGACTTTGTCGGAAGGAGCGCCTCCGCCTCCATGAATGTACCGGACATCAAAGCCCTGCGACAGCAGCTGGGCGACACCCGGGAAGCACTGAAACAAGCCTATCTGCGCAACCCCAATCCGGCCAAGCTTCTGTCCGGGTGGCGCAGCACCGTGGACGGCGTACTGACCCGCCTGTGGGACCAGTCTGCCATCGGATCGCGGGCAGCCCTTGCGGCAGTCGGCGGATACGGCCGCGGAGAACTCTACCCCTATTCAGACATTGACCTGCTTTTTCTGCTGCCTGATACGGCGGACTCCGAAACAACCCAATGCATTGAGCAACTGATCGGCTCCCTGTGGGATATCGGTCTTGAAGTCGGCCATAGCGTCCGCACCCAAAGCGAATGCCTGATTGAGGCCATGCAGGATCTGACCATAGCCACCACCTTGTCAGATGTGCGCTATCTGGCAGGAAACCCCGGGGCCATTGCCCGACTTCGCATTGCCCTGCGCCAGACACTCGACCTGCCGGCCTTCGTGAATGGCAAGATCGGCGAACAGCGGGCTCGCCATCTCAAGCATAACGACACGGCGTTCAATCTGGAACCCAACATCAAGGAAGGACCAGGAGGGTTGCGCGACCTGCATTCCGTGACCTGGATAGCCTGGGGCACTGGACTCGACTCCAACTGGGCCAGTCTGGCGCACGAGGGGCTGGTCACCGAGCGTGAAGTGCAGCAAGCCCGGCACCAACTGCGTTTCCTGCAAGACTTGCGCATCCGCCTGCATTACCTGGCTGGCCGCCGCGAAGACCGCCTCCTGTTTGACTACCAGATGCCGCTTGCTGAACAACTGGGCTATCGCAATCACGGCCACCGGCGAGCCAGCGAAATGCTGATGCAGGCCTATTACAAAACAGCCAAGTCCGTGCTCCTGCTCAATACCATCCTGATCGAACAGTTGCGCGTGCTGGTTCATCCGGAAACCTCCGTAAAAACGGAGACTCTGGAAGGACCTTTCGTGCGCCAGGGGGATCTGCTGGGAACCACTCCGGACGATCTCTTCGAACAGGACCCCGACCAGATTTTCGAAGGGTTCCTGATGTTGCAACGGCATCCCAATTTACGTGGATTCACCCCAACGGCACTGCGTGCCGTCTGGCGCGGAAAAAACCGCATCAATGCGGCCTTCCGCGCCAACCCGGACAACCAGCAACGGTTTATGGAAATCCTGCGCCAACCCTTGCGCACGGCAGATGTGCTGCGCCGCATGAATTACTGCGATGTGCTTGGCCGCTATATCCCTGTTTTCGGGCGAATCGTAGGCCAGATGCAACATGACCTGTTTCATGTCTATACGGTGGATGAACACATCCTGCGCGTGCTGCGAAACATTCGGCGCTTTGCCATCCCGCAATATGACCATGAGTTCCCGTTTTGTTCGATGCTCATGCGACAGTTCGACCGTGTCGATCTGCTCTACCTGGCTGCACTGTTCCACGATATCGCCAAGGGCCGGGGCGGTGATCACTCCATCCTGGGATGCTCGGATGCCCGCTATTTTTGCCGGCGGCATGGTTTATCCCGTACAGACAGTGCTTTCGTGGCCTGGCTTGTGCAACATCATCTGCAGATGTCGGCCGTGGCCCAGAAACAGGACCTCTCTGACCCTGAAGTCATCAGCCGTTTCGCGGAGCTCATGGGCGACCAACGGCACCTGACTGCGCTTTACCTGCTGACCGTGGCTGACGTGCGGGGCACCAGCCCCAAGGTCTGGAATGCGTGGAAAGGCAAGCTGCTGGAAGACCTGTACCGTGCAACCCAGCGCCACCTGCAAGGTTCCGGCGCTGACCTCGACAGTGTCATTGCTGAAAAGCGTCAAGAGGCGCTGCGCATCCTGCGCCAATACGGATTCACCAGCGTTTCTGACATCAAATTGTGGAAAACCCTCGACCCTGTCTATTTTCAGCGGCACGACGCCCAGGATATTGCCTGGCACGCACGCAGCCTGCACAGTCGCGTCTCATCCACACAACCGGTGGTACGCGCCCGCTTGTCCCTGGTGGGTGAAGGACTTCAGGTCCTCATCTACACACCTGACCAAAAAGGGCTGTTTGCAAGGATATGCGGCTATTTCGACCGCATCGGTTACACCATCATGGAAGCGCGCATCCATACCACGCTGGATGGTCATGCCCTGGATACATTTCAGATCATGCATCGCAGTGCAGAAGCCGAGCATTATCGCGACACCCTGAAGCGCATCGAAACGGAGCTTCAGCAACGAATTGAAAGCGAAATGCCGCTTGAACCCCCACAAAAGGGGCGTCTTCCCAGGCATCTGCGCCACTTCCCGATTCCGGTCATGGTGCACCTGGGCGAGCCGGAGCGCGACTGGGTCCGTCCCCTGACCATCGTGGCCGGTGATCGGCCAGGCCTGCTGTACCGCATTTCCCGCATCCTGGTCACCCATGGCATCCATCTGCATGGCGCCCGCATCAACACACTGGGTGAGCGGGCAGAAGATACCTTCCTGATATCCGGGCAGGATGTGGAGTCACCCGCAGGGCAGGAGCTCCTCAAGCGGGAACTGATGGAAGAACTCGCAGAATGAAGGCGCAAGGCCTCAATCGTCCCGGTCTGCTGCAAGCCCCGGAAAAAGCACTTCGGTAAAGCCAAAACGGCTGAAGTCGCGCACCCGCATGGGGTAGAGCACCCCGATCAGATGGTCGCACTCATGTTGCACCACCCGTGCATGAAACCCTTCTGCGGTTCGATCGATCGGGTTTCCCATTTCATCGAACCCCCGGTAGCGCAGCCGCGTGTAACGGGGGACCACGCCCCGGAAACCGGGGACTGACAGACAGCCTTCCCAACCGTCTTCCTGCGTTTCGTCGAGCATCGTGAGTTCAGGGTTGATCAGCACCGTCATCGGTACCGTTTCTGCGTCCGGATAGCGTGGATTGGCACTGACGCCGAAAATGACCACCTGCAGGCTTACGCCGATTTGTGGCGCAGCCAGTCCTGCGCCGTCGAGATGGGCCATGGTATCGCGCATGTCCTGAAGCAGCGCATGCAGTTCGGGGGTATCAAAACGGGTGACCGGCTCTGCCTGCTGCAATAGCAGGGGGTGCCCCATTCTCAGAACTTCCCTGACTGCCATTTCAGAACAGTCCGGAGTGTGCCAGCCAGGAACGGAATTCCTCACCGGCCTCATCGTGGCGGACGCCGTAGGCCACTGTGGCCTTCAGGTAGCCCAGCTTGCTGCCACAGTCATAACGCACACCGTCGAAGGGCAAAGCCAGCACCGTCTGTTCGGACAACAAGGCGGCAATGCCATCGGTCAGCTGGATTTCGCCTCCGGCACCAGGGCGCACATTTCGCAATTTGTCGAAAATGCCTGGCGTAAGCAGATAACGCCCAACGACGCCGAGATTGGATGGGGCTTCTTCCGGGCTGGGTTTTTCAACAATTCCAACGATTTTCTGGAGAGTTCCGCTCGTTTCCGTTTTCACGATCCCGTACTGCCGCGTCTGCTCCCGCGGAACCTGCTGAACCCCCAGCACGGATGCGCCTGTATTCTCGTACAACTCCACCATTTGCTGGAGAACCGACACCTTGGCATCGATCAGGTCGTCAGCCAGCAGCACGGCAAAAGGATCGTCACCCACAAGCGGTTCGGCACACAGAATGGCATGCCCAAGACCGAGTGCTTCTGCCTGACGCACGTAAGCACAACTGACCCCAGGAGGAAGCAGGTTCCTCACCTGTTCCAGCAATCGTGTTTTCCCTCGTTGCTCAAGTTCCACTTCCAGTTCATAGGCCTTGTCGAAGTGATCTTCAATCGCCCGCTTGCCTCGCCCTGTCACAAAAATCAGTTCAGTGATGCCGGCCGCCACCGCCTCTTCAGCTGCATACTGGATTAGCGGCTTGTCCACGATGGGCAGCATTTCCTTGGGGCTGGCCTTGGTGGCTGGAAGGAAGCGGCTGCCCATGCCCGCTACCGGGAATACGGCTTTCTTGATTGGTTTCATGGTTAGGAAATATCCTGATTGAGCAACGACAACAGCTGCGATTCGTCCAGCACTGGCACACCAAGCTCCAGCGCCTGCTGCAGCTTGCTGCCAGGGTCAGCGCCAGCAACCACATATGCCGTGCGTCTGGACACGCTACCGGCCACTTTTCCCCCGGCACCCTCGATTCTAGCGCGCGCCTGGTCACGGCTCAAATGCGGCAATGTTCCGGTCAACACCAGCGTGAGCCCTGCCAACAGCTGTTTTTCCTGGAGCCGCGAAGGAGCCGCCGCCCAGCGGATTCCGCACGACAGCAAGCGTTGGACCACTTCGCGATTGTGGGCTTCGCCCAGAAAGTCGTTTATCGACTGGGCAACAACCGGCCCCACCTCCGGAACCTGCTGCAAGGTCTCCAGCCCCGCTGACAGCAGGGGGGCCAGGTCGCCGAAATGGCGTGCCAGGTCGCGCGCCGTGGTTTCTCCAACATTGCGGATGCCCAGCGCAAAAATGAAGCGAGCCAGAGTCGTCTCGCGACTCCGTTCAATGGCTTCCAGCAAGTTGGCTGCCGATTTCTCCCCCATGCGGGGCAAACTGGCCAAGGCCTGCAGACTGAGCCCATACAGGTCTGGCGGGGTGCGCACCAGACCGGAATCCACCAGCTGATCCACCAGCTTTTCCCCCAATCCATCAATATCCATGGCTCGCCGCTGGGCGAAATGCAGCAAAGCCTGTTTGCGCTGGGCAGGACAATACAGTCCCCCGCTGCACCGACTGATCGCCTCGCCTTCCGTGCGCACCACCTTGCTGCCGCATACCGGACAATGTTCAGGCATGACAAATGTACGGGCATGGGGCGGGCGTTGCTCAGGCACCACGGCCACCACCTCTGGAATCACATCGCCGGCTCGACGCACCCATACCTGGTCGCCGATGCGGATATCCTTGCGCCGGATTTCGTCTTCGTTATGGAGCGTGGCATTGGTCACAGTGACCCCGCCCACAAAAACGGGTCTCAGTCGCGCCACCGGCGTCAAGGCCCCGGTCCGGCCTACCTGCACGTCGATATCCAGCACCTCGCTCAAGGCCTCTTCCGCAGGAAATTTATGCGCCAGGGCAAAGCGCGGGGCTCGTGACACGAAGCCAAGTGCCTGCTGTTGCCCGAATGCATTGACCTTGTATACAACCCCGTCGATGTCATATCGCAAGGATGCACGCATGAGGGACATTCGCTCGAAATAGCCGAGCAGGCCTGCCGCACCCCGAACCAGGGCACGTTCCACAGGGACTGGAAAACGGAGTTGTGACAGGCGGTCCATGAGCTCGCCCTGGGTCGCCGGTAGGCCCCAGCCTTCGACCTCCCCCATTCCATAGGCAAAAAAGGACAGCGGGCGTTGGGCGGTTAGTGCAGGGTCAAGCTGGCGCAAGGCCCCAGCGGCTGCATTGCGCGGATTGACAAACAGTTTTTCACCACGCGCCAACTGGCCCTGGTTGAGTGCCTGAAAATCACGCTTTTCCATCAGGACTTCACCTCGCACTTCCAGCACTGACGGGGGCGAAGACATGGGCAATTGCAGGGGAATGGCCCTGATGGTGCGCAGATTGGCCGTCACATCCTCGCCCGCTTCACCATCACCGCGGGTGCTTCCTTCCACCAGTCGTCCATTGCGGTACAACAGGCTCACGGCCAGCCCATCGAATTTGGGTTCGCAGGCATAGTCCACGACTTCACAATCCAGGATTTCCCGAACCCTGCGGTCGAAATTCAGTACATCTTCCTCAGAGAAACCGTTGTTGAGACTCAACATCGGCACGCGATGCCTGATCTCCTGAAAGCCTTCCCTTGGCGAGGATCCCACACGCTGCGTGGGTGATTCGGGGGTTCGCAGTGACGGATGCGCGGCTTCCAGTTCCTGCAATTCGCGAAACAGGAAATCATACTCCGCGTCCGGTACGGTGGGTGCATCCAGAACGTAATACTGGTAATTGTAGAGGTCGAGTGCCTCCCGCAGCTCCCGGGCGCGCGCAACCGGGTCAGTATGCACCATCAGTTTGAAAAGAGCCGTAGCGCAAGTTCGCTGCCCGCAGGGACACCCTGCTTGTCCATCTGTTGCAGGATGCCTGACAGCTGCTTCTGTATGGCAACCAGCTGGCGGGGCCCCAGTGCCGCTCCGTTGTCATCCACAAGACGCCCGCCAAGACCTTGCGCCAGACGATCTGCCATCGCGAACATGTCCGTCAGCGCCGTATGCGCATCCGGCACACGCGGCACGTCCAGCAGAAACGTCACCCCGGGCACTGGCGTAAAATCCTCTTCCATGTCCAGGAATGGCATGCCATCGCGATGCGCCAGGGTAAAGCGGGTTCGTTGTAGGTCATCGTAAGCGTGGAACACGCCGTCTTGCCCCAAGGCCAGCCCTTCACGCTCTGCACGCTCGCGCACCTGCTTGGCAGGCGGTTCACGACCTTCGGCAAACATCACGTTCATGCCGATCAGCACGTCCACTTTGGCGCAAAAGCGGTCCAGCGCTTCAGCCGTTGCCAGGGCAGCCTGCTGGTCCGCGCTTTCTGCAGTCCATTGCAACTCCCGGGCTACCGCCTGCATCTCATCGGAAAACAATGCGAGACGCGACTCATTGACAGGGCCGCTACGGCTTGCCAGTTGCAGCATGGCGGCAAACAAGTCGAACCGGTGTTCGGATGGTCCTTCGATGGCCGACCAACGCCCTGCGGCTGCCTCCAGCCCCACCCATCGCACGTGACGGGTGGTGACGGCAGCGGTGACCAGGGCTTGCCACAGTTGTGCTGCTGTCGCGGGACTTGAGCCCCGCAACAGGACGGTAAACTCCACGGCAGAATCCGGCGCAGGAGTTTCAGGCAAGCCGGACAAACCGGGCAAGCCGGACTCAGGCTCGGAAAAACCAGGTTCGCTCCGGACTGCAGGCGCGTCGTCATCCATCAGCGCATCCCTTCCGGGATCAGGCAGCACCTGCTCAGCCATGCGGCGATAACGATATTCCTGGATCCGGCTGAACACGAAAATACCCACGATCAACGCGGCACCCAGCAGGGCCAATCCCGTCTGCAACTCGCTCATCCAACTCCCCCGTCAGGCAGCGACACTCTCTGCCATGCGAATAGCTTCTTCGATATCCACGGCCACCATGCGCGAAACACCGGATTCCGCCATGGTGATCCCAACCAACTGCTCCGCCATTTCCATAGCAATCTTGTTGTGCGTGATGAACAGAAACTGGGTCTGTTCCGCCATTTTCTGGACCAACCTCACAAAGCGCTCTGTGTTGGTGTCATCGAGCGGCGCATCCACTTCGTCAAGCAGGCAGAATGGCGCCGGATTGAGCTGGAACAGGGAAAACACCAGCGACAGGGCGGTCAGTGCCTTTTCTCCGCCCGACAGCAGGTGAATTGAGGTTGTTTTCTTGCCCGGAGGCTGCGCCACGATCTGGACTCCCGCATCGAGAATTTCATCTCCTGTCAGCTCGATGCGCGCATGTCCTCCGCCAAACAGAGTGGGAAACAGGCTGCTGAAACTGGCGTTCACGCGATCGAACGTTTCCTTCAGTTGATCGCGGGTTTCACGGTCGATCTTGCGCATGGCATTTTCCAGCGTCTCAACCGCAGCTTTCAAGTCCGCCATCTGGGAATCGAGCCATGTTTTGCGCTCGCGGGCAGCTTCCAGCTCGGCCAAAGCAGCCAGATTCACTGCACCCAAGGCGGATATGCGCTCATTGAGGCTGTCGATCTCAGATTGCAGGGTACTGCTGCGCACGCCTTTTTCCAGCATTTCGGCCAAGGCAGCTTCATCCGCCTGGTTGGCCGCCAGACTTTCCTGGGCCCGCTCGACATTGAGTCGCGCTTCCTGCTCGCGCAGGCGCAATTCTTCGAGCTTGGCGCGCAGAGGATCCTGGCGTTGCTGCACCGCCAGACGCTGCTCTTCCAGTTCTCGCAGGTCAGCCGCCAACGCATCGAGCGCAGCTCGGGCATCAGTCAGGCCCTGCTCGCAGCCTGCCCGCTGTGTCAGGGCAGCTTGCAGCGCCTCGGCCAGCGGTGCCTCCTGGGCTACGGCCAGCTCGTCGCGCAAGGCTTGCAGGCGGGGTTGGCGTTGCCCCAGGCGCTCCGTGGCTGCCCGACGGGTATCTTCCAGATGAGCAATGCGTTCGGTTGCGGACTTTTCCATGAAACCCGCTTCCTGCAACGCCTTTTCTGCCGTCTGCAGGGCATTGCGCCTCATTTCCCGGGCTTGTTCGGCCTCCCGCCAGGCCTGTTCCAGAGTTACCAGCGCTTCCCTGGCGGCAGTCAATTCCTGTTCGGCTTCCGAAAGCAAGGCCTGATGGCGTTGCAGCCGCTCACGCTCCAGGGTTTCCTGCCGTTCCAGCTCCGCCAGCTCATCCTGCACCTGGAGTACCCGCTGCTGATGCCGCTCGATCAGGCCTTGCAGGCGCGTTCTTTCCACATCAAGCGCATGGCGCGCCGCCTCGGCCTCGCGCAAACGCTGTTCTGCCTCGGTTTGATCGGTGCGACTTGCCGCAAGGAACGACTCTGCCCGTGCGCGCGCTTCGTCCAGCACGACACAATGGCTGGCCTGCTTTTCGAGTTCGGCACGGCGCACTTCAATTTCCCGGGCCCGGGAGAGTGCGCCGTGAAATTCGTCTCGCGGCGCAAAAAACAGAACGGAATGGCGATCAACCAGATGGCCTTCCGGAGTCACCAGAACAACCCCGGCAGGCAAACGGGGGGCCTGGGCCAGCGCGTCGCGCAAATCCGTCGCCGCAAAAACGCCATGCATCCAGGTTTCGAGTGCCCCTTCGCAATGTCCATTGCGGACTGTCACGAAGTTGCGCAATGGTTCCAACCCCGGCGGCACTTCAAACATCCGCCCTCCCACAGCGGCATCCTCCGGGCTGAAGAGCGCAATGCCAGCCGGTATTTCATCGGCCGACCATTGCGACAGGCGGCTGGCGTCGCCTCCCTGGAACGCATGCAGACGGGCACCCAAAACCGCTTCCACCGCCGGCTCCCAACCAGGAGCCACTTCAATGCCCTGCCAGAACATGGGCAGATCGGACAGCCCATGCCGCCGTACCAGGTTCTGGGTCCGTTCCTTTACACCCAGCTTGGCCTGAAGGGACTCCAGTGCAACCGTTTCCGCTTCTAGCCGGTTCCGTTCGCGATGGGCCCCATCGGCCTGTTCCCGGGCTTCGGAAAAAGTTCGCTCACAACGCAGCACCCTGGCCTGCGTAGCCAATCGGGCCGCCTCCAGGATGGAACAGCCCACTTCCATCTCGCGCAGGCGCACACCCAGTCCTTCAAGACGATGCGTATCGGGGACCACCCATTGGCCCCGCTCCGCATCAAGTCGGGCGCGCCGTTCCCCAAGCTGCGCCTGCAACCGCTCTGATGCCGTGCGTTCTGAGCGGGCGGTGCTGATTTTTGCCTGTACCCGGCTTTCCTCCTGCCGCGCCTGGTCAAGTGCCTGGCGCCGAGCCTTGCTCTGCGCTTCTGCAGCCGGCCAGGACTCACGTTCCTGTGAAACCCTTGCAGTTGCCACCCTGACCAGTTCCTGCGCCCGTTGCAATTCCTCCTGCAACCGGACCAGGGAAGCCTGGTCCGCCTCCATCCGGTGACGGTCCTCGCCGATTTCCTGCTCCAGCCTTGCCACTTCGCCTTCCAGGCGACGGCGTTCATTGCGCAGCGATTGCAAGCGGTTTTCTGCCTGGGTCACTTCAGCGTTGGACTGATAGAGTGCCCCTTGCGCGTTGTTGAGGATGTCGCTGGCGCCATAGTGCGCAGCACGCTGTTCCTCGATGCGCCGCTCCAGTTCGCGCAGGCCGGCAATGGCCGCGTCCAGCTCGATCTGGTTTTTTTCGATGTCGCGCTGGGTGCGTGCCCGGCTGGCTTCGGCATCACGCTTGCGGGAGAACAGCAGCAGGTTCTGCGCACGCGCCAAATCGTCTTGCAGGGCACGCCACTGACCGGCCACTTCAGCCTGCCCGATGAGCTTCTCGATCTGCTGCCCCAGCTCACGCGTGATGTCTTCCGTCCGGGTCAGATGGCCCCGCGTGTCCTGCAGCCTGAGTTCGGTTTCGCGCCTGCGATCCTTGTAACGGGAAATTCCGGCTGCCTCTTCCAGAAACACCCTTATCTCTTCGGGTTTCGATTCGACGATGCGGGAAATCATCCCCTGTTCGACGATGGCGTAAGCCCGAGGCCCCAGCCCCGTGCCCATGAATATGTCCTGAACATCCCGCCGGCGCACGTGTACGTTGTTGATGTAGTAGTTGGAGACCCCATCGCGCGCCAGGACGCGGCGCACGGCGATTTCCGCATACTGGGACCACTGGCCGGGTGCGCGGCCATCGGTGTTGTCGAATACCAGTTCGACGCTGGCGCGACCTTGCGGCTTGCGATCGGCAGTGCCCCCAAAAATCACGTCCTGCAGCGTTTCGCCGCGCAGGTGGCGCGCCTGGGATTCTCCAAGAACCCAGCGCACGGCATCAATCACGTTGGATTTGCCGCAACCGTTCGGCCCGACCACGCCTACCAATTTTCCCGGAACAGGAATCTGGGTGGGTTCGGCAAAGGATTTGAAGCCTGCAAGTTTGATGTGTTTGAGGTGCAATTGAGCGCCAATGGACAAAAGAAGTTTAGAATGCGAGGATTTTACCCGATAATAGGACGACTCCCCAATGGCCTCGCAACCCAGCCGAACCTTGGAGACTTTCCCCAACCCGAATCCGGGACGGGACTACCTGATCCACATGGAACTCCCGGAGTTCACCTGTCTGTGCCCCAAGACGGGACAGCCCGACTTTGCCTGGCTCACCCTCGACTACATACCGGAAGCCCTCAATGTGGAGCTGAAGAGCCTCAAGCTCTACCTGTGGTCCTTCAGAAATGAGGGCGCGTTCCACGAAGCCGTGACGAACCGGATCCTGGATGAACTGGTGGCCGCCACATCCCCACGTTTCATGCGCCTGCTGGCACGCTGGAACGTGCGTGGGGGCATTTTCACCCATGTTCTGGCAGAACATCGTGCGCCCGGCTGGGTTCCCGCCATTCCGCTCCCCCCGCTGACTTTTGCGCCGTCATCCCCAACCCAGGTCTGAGCAAACTGCCATGAACCCTCGCCTGGAGCGGCTGCAACCTTACCCTTTCGAGCGCCTGCGCCGACTCATGCATGGCGTACAACCTGCGCCAGGACTGGCCCCGATCGCACTCTCCGTGGGGGAACCGCGCCATGCCACCCCAGCCTTCATCCAGGAAGCCCTGACGCAGCACCTGTCCGGCTTGTCCCATTACCCGGCAACCCTGGGAAGCGACAGCCTGCGGGCAGCCATTGCTGACTGGCTGCAGCGTCGCTTCGGCCTGGCAAGCATCGATCCCGCCACGGAAGTGCTGCCCACACTGGGCAGCCGAGAAGCCCTGTTTTCCGTGACCCAGGTGCTGATGGACCCGGACCGGCCGGATGCCTATGCCGTCTGCCCGAACCCCTTCTATCAAATCTACGAAGGGGCAGCGCTTCTGGCCGGCGGACAACCCTGGTTCGTGAATGCCGATCCGGCACACGATTTCCTGGTGGACTATGCTTCGGTTCCTTCCGCAGTCTGGGCACGGACCCAGGTGGTGTTCACCTGCTCCCCCGGCAACCCCACCGGACGCGTGATGACCCTGGAGGAGTGGCGCACCCTGTTTGAGCTGTCAGATCGCCATGGATTCTCCATCGTGAGTGACGAATGCTATTCGGAAATCTATCCCGACGAATCGCGCCCACCGCTCGGCTCGCTCCAGGCCGCCCAGGCTCTGGGGCGCACGGGTTATCCTCGCCTGATTGCAATGGGAAGCCTGTCCAAGCGCTCCAACGTTCCCGGCATGCGATCCGCTTTTGCTGCCGGCGACCGCAAGTTGCTGCAACGTTTTGCTCTCTATCGCACCTACCACGGCAGCGCCATGAATCCCGCTGTCCAGGCTGCGAGCGAAACCGCCTGGCGGGACGAAGCCCATGTGCTGGAAAACCGCCGGCTGTACCGGGAAAAAATGGAAGCCTTCCACCGCATCGTCCACCCGCATCTGCCTCTCGAAATGCCGGAAGCCGGTTTCTACTTCTGGGCCCGGACACCGGTTTCCGACACTGATTTTGCAGTCGGCCTGCTGCGCACAGCCAATGTGGCCGTGCTCCCGGGCAGCCTGCTTGCCCGTGCCGCACAAGGAACGAACCCCGGCCAGCAGCGCATTCGCATTGCCCTGGTTGGCAGCCTGGAGGAGACGGTGGAAGCCGCTCACCGCCTGGTTGCTTTCACCCACTCGCTACAGGAAAACACCCATGCCCTCTCCTCAACCCCTGATTGAAGAAGCATTCGAAAACCGCGCCTCCTGGTCTGTCGCCTCTCCGCCCGCCGGATTGCAAGCTGCCGTCGAGGAAGTGCTGGATGGCCTGGATTCCGGTACTTTGCGCGTCGCCGAAAAATTGGATGGGGTCTGGACTACCCACCAATGGATCAAGAAAGCGGTCCTGCTGTCCTTCCGCCTGAAAGACAATGCCCGCATCGATGGCGGGTTCACCCAATACTGGGACAAGGTGGACAGCAAGTTTTCCCGCTACGGTGACCGTGATTTCGAGGCCGGCGGCTTCCGTGTCGTCCCGCCTGCCGTGGCCCGTCGCGGCAGCCACATTGCCCGCAACGTCGTGCTCATGCCCTCCTATGTGAATATCGGAGCCTACGTGGATGAATCCACCATGGTCGACACCTGGGCGACCGTAGGGTCCTGCGCCCAGATTGGCAAACATGTGCACCTATCCGGCGGCGTCGGAATCGGTGGCGTGCTGGAGCCGGTTCAGGCCAACCCCACCATCATTGAAGATCATTGCTTCATCGGCGCTCGCTCCGAAATCGTGGAAGGCGTCATCGTGGGTGAGGGATCGGTCATTTCAATGGGGGTTTACATCGGGCAAAGCACCAAGATCTACGACCGGGAAACCGGAACAGTCACCTACGGTCACGTTCCGCCGGGTTCGGTGGTCGTTTCTGGAAACCTGCCAGCAGCAAACGGGCAATACAGCCTTTACTGTGCCGTCATCGTGAAAAAAGTGGACGCCAAGACGCGAGCCAAGACCAGTATCAACGAGCTGCTGCGAGGCGATTGAACGTGTGTCTCGTTGCACTGGCCTGGCAGGCTCACCCCGCCTACACGTTGGCCGTTGTGGCCAACAGGGACGAGTTCCATGCGCGGCCCAGCGCCCCGGCGGCCTACTGGAATGACCATCCGGAGGTATTCGCAGGGCGTGACCTGGAAGCAGGGGGAACCTGGCTTGGCGCAACCCGGAACGGCCGCTTTGCCGCCTTGACCAATTACCGTGACCCCTCCCAGTTCGATCGCAAGCGCCGTTCGCGGGGCGAGCTTCCCCGCGAATTCCTCACGAACGGATCTCCCCCGCTGCCTTGGCTGGAAACTGTGAAGCAGCGCCTGTCAGACTACAATGACTTCAACCTGCTGGTAGGCGATGGCCGGCAATTGTTCTGTCTCGAGAGCCGGACAGCCACCATCATTCCACTGTCGCCCGGAATTTACGGTTTGAGCAACCACCTGCTGGATACACCCTGGCCCAAGGTCATGGCAGCAAAGCGTGGGCTGGCCGCTGTGCTGGACGACACTCCGGATTTTCCGCTTCACCAGGAATCCTCGTCCCGCCCTCTGGCAGATCTGTCAGGGCGCCTCATGGGTCTGTTGGCCGATCCGAACCCGTATCCGGATGACCTGCTGCCGGACACAGGCATTCCTCTCGCACGGGAACGCCTCATTTCCGCTGCGTTCATCCACGACCCGCTCTATGGAACACGCAGCACCACTGTGCTGCTTAAACGGGCCGATGGAATCGCCTGGTTTGGGGAACGCCGGTTCAGTCCCAACGGTGAATGCGCAGGCGAATCCGGCATAATGCTGTCTTGAGGAATGATGCTTTCATGGACGCCACGCTAGAACTTGCCCAACAACTGATTCGCCTGCCCTCAGTCACACCGGAAGATGCCGGTTGCCAGACCCTTTTGGCCGAACGTCTGGCGCCGTTGGGGTTTTCTGCCGAATGGCTCGTTTTCGGCAGCGTCAGAAATCTCTGGTTGCGGCGTGGATCACAGGCCCCGCTTGTGGTGTTCGCCGGCCATACCGACGTGGTGCCCCCCGGGCCGGATGGAAGCTGGCAATCCCCCCCCTTCTCTCCGGAAATTCGCGACGGACTGCTGTACGGGCGCGGCGCAGCCGACATGAAATCTTCGCTGGCCGCCTTCGTCACGGCCATCGAGGCTTTTTGCACTGCCCATCCGGATGCGCCTGGTTCAATTGCCTTGCTTCTGACTTCCGATGAAGAGGGGCCGGCCGTGGATGGTACGGTTCGTGTCGTGGAATGGCTGCGCGAGCGCGGTGTGCACCCTGACTATTGCATTGTGGGAGAACCCACTTCGGTCAAACGCCTGGGTGACACCATCAAGAACGGCCGGCGCGGTTCCCTTTCAGGAGTTCTGACTGTTCGTGGCCGCCAGGGGCACGTGGCCTATCCCCATCTTGCCCGCAACCCCATTCATCTCGCCGCACCGGCGCTGGCCGAACTTGCAAGCACAGTCTGGGATGACCCCAACGAGCATTTCCCGGCAACCACGTTCCAGATTTCCAATGTGCAAAGCGGTACCGGCGCCACCAACGTGATCCCGGGAGAACTCACAGCCTGGTTCAATTTCCGTTTTTCCACGGCCAGCCCTGAATCATCGCTGCGGGAACGAACTGAAGCCGTTCTGGAACGGCATGGCCTGGACTATGACGTGCACTGGGAACTGGGGGCCCGCCCTTTTCTGACGCCACGAGGCCCTTTGGTGTCTGCCATGTCTGCTGCCATTGCCCAGGTCACGGGGCATGAGCCTGACGTGTCAACCACCGGAGGCACTTCCGACGGCCGATTCCTGATCAGCATTTGTTCGCAAGTGGTTGAATTTGGACCGTGCAATGCCACCATTCACCAGCGCAATGAATGCATTACAGCCAGCGATCTGGCACCCCTTTCTGCCATCTATCGCTACACCCTGGAGCGCCTTTTGTTATCGGGAGCATCCTCATGAACTGGGAACAGGCTGCCGACAGCCTGATTACGGTGCGAGACCTGTTGCGTCTTGCCGTATCTGCCTTTTCAGCCCATCAAATCTATTTTGGACACGGTTACCCCGGCCCGACCGAAGAGGCAAGTTACCTGGTGCTGCATGCCCTGGGACTGCCGCACGACCAGCGGGAACTCTGGCTCGATGCCCGACTTCTGCCCGAAGAACGCCGCACGGTCCTTGCCCTGGTACGCCGGCGCGTTGAAGAGCGGATACCGGCAGCCTACCTCACGCATGAAGCCTGGCTTGGGCCCTTCAGGTTTTACGTGGACGAACGCACCATCGTGCCCCGCTCGTTCATTGCAGACGCCCTGCAGGATGGGCTTGAACCCTGGATCGAGGATTTCGACGCCGTGACGCGGGCAGCGGATATATGCACCGGAGGCGGATCGCTGGCCATATTGCTCGCCCTGCGCTGCCCGTATGCACAGGTGGATGCCGTCGACCTGTCTTCTGATGCGCTGGAGGTCGCCCGCAAGAATGTGGCGGACTATGGCCTGGAAGACCGGATCCGGCTGCACCGGGGCGACCTGCTCGAAGGCCTCGAGCAGAATGCCTACGATCTCGTCATTTCAAACCCGCCGTATGTGGACCAGGCGGCCATGGCCTCGCTCCCTGCCGAGTACCGAAAAGAGCCTGAAATGGCTCTGGCAAGCGGCCTTGATGGATTGGATCATGTGCGTCGCCTGCTTGAACAGGCTCCCGCGTACCTCAAGAGAGGCGGCCTGCTGGTGGTTGAAATCGGGCACCAACGCGCGGCTTTGGAAGCCGCCTTTCCTGAAATCCCCTGGGTCTGGCTAGACCTGCCTGGGGGAGACAGTTACGTTTTCGCGGTGTGCCGCGAGGATTTGCCAGGGGCCTGACGGGGCCTGCCGGGCCGGCCTCGGCCGGGTCTTTGGGCCGTGGACTGACGCGGCCGTTGTGGGACCATTCCGGCCCATTGCAGGATCTTCCCGACATCGGCAGTTTCCAGCTCCACAAAATGACCCCTCTTGAGGCGAGGCGGCAGATGGATGATCCCGAAGCGGACCCGGATCAGGCGCCCGACCATCAGGTGCAAGGCTTCGAACATGCGCCTTACTTCACGATTGCGCCCTTCCTTGATGACGACCTGGTACCAGTGATTGGTCCCTTCACCCCCATTGTCGCGAATGCTCTCAAACCGGGCAGGACCGTCTTCCAACTGGATCTCACGGCAGGCTGAACGCATCTGGTCTTCGGAGAGGGTACCCACCACCCGCACTGCATACTCGCGCTCCACTTCAAAGCGGGGATGGCTGAGTCGGTTGGCAAGCTCGCCACTGGTGGTAAAAACCAGCAGACCGCTGGTATTGAAATCGAGTCTCCCCACACTCACCCACTTGGCCCCGCGTACCCGGGGCAACTTGCCGAAAACCGATTCGCGTCCGGCGGGATCGTCGCGGCTGACTATTTCCCCTTCCGGTTTGTGATAGAGCAGGATTTGCGGGAGCGTTTCCGCGAAATTCAGGCGAACCGGGCGACGTGACACTGTCACCCTGTCTTCAGGGCCAATGCGGGTTCCGATGGTCGCCACTTGTCCATTGACACGCACCTCGCCGGCCGCGATCAGGGCCTCCATGTCTCGGCGAGACCCCAGGCCAGATTGGGCCAGGACCTTATGAAGCTTCTGGGAGGACAACGTCTTCACCTAATGGAGCCAATGGCGGCAGTTCCTGCAAGGTACGCAGATTGAGGTCATCCAGCAACAACGCCGTGGTGCCGTAAAGCGCTGGACGTCCGGGGACTTCGCGGTGCCCCACCACTTCAATCCAGCCACGCGCCTCAAGGGTTCGAAGTACTGGCGTGGACACGGCAACCCCACGAATTTCCTCGATGTCGCCACGCGTCACCGGCTGGCGATAGGCAATGATGGCCAGCGTTTCCATGACGGCGCGGGAATAGCGTGGCGGTTTTTCCGGCGTCATGCGCGCAATCTTTTCCTGCACTTCGGGCCGCGTCTGGAAACGCCAGCCGCTGGCCACCTGCACCAATTCCACAGCGCGACCCTGCCAGTCCTCCTGCAGCGACTCCAGCAAGCGCCGCAGGGCATCAGCGCCTAACTCGGGTTCAAACAGCTTTCTCAACTGGGCCATGGGCACAGGCTCGGGACTCGACAGGAGAGCCGCTTCAAGCAATTTCTTGGCGGCAGGAATTTCGGCTTCTGGCAAACTCATGAAGGCAACTCCGCGGCCGATTCGGCCAGACTCAGGTACAACGGGGCATAAGCTTCCGATTGGGACACTTTCACCAGCGATTCCTTGACCAGTTCCAGAATGGCAATGAAGTTGACCACTGCCACAGGCACGGTGATGCCAGAATCGAACAACTCATGAAACACCACGAACGTCTGCTCACGCAGTCGTCGCAGGATGCGCGTCATGTGCTCCCGTACAGACAGCTGCTCCCGCGTGATGCGGTGATGCTGATTGATCTTTGCGCGAGCCAGTACCAGTGCCCAGGCCTCCAGCAGGTCGCGCGCCGTGATCTGGGGCAGCCGCTGGTTAAGCGTCTCATCCACCCAGACCTGGACTGAGGCAAACTCTCTGCCAATGCGCGGCAATTCGTCCAGCTTCAAGGCAGCCTGTTTCATCTGCTCATATTCCAGCAGGCGCCGCATCAGCTCGGCGCGGGGATCCATTTCCTCGTCGGAAGCGACAGTGACCGGGCGGGGCAACAACATGCGTGACTTGATTTCAATCAGTACGGCCGCCATCACGAGATATTCTGCGGCCAGTTCAAGACGGCGGCTTCGCATGGCTTCCACGTATTCCATGTACTGGCGGGTCAGTTCCGCCATTGGAATATCCAGGATGTCGAGGGAGTTCTTCCGGATCAGGTAGAGCAGCAAGTCAAGGGGGCCTTCGAAGCTCTCCAGGAATACCTCGAGCGCCTCGGGCGGAATATAAAGGTCTTGCGGCATGCCCACAAAAGGCTCGCCACGTACCCTGGCAATGGGTTCGGCCAAGGGAACTTCGAGCAAGTCCGCGGCTTCACTCATGAATAGGACAGTCCGATGCTTTCACGCACATCACGCAAGGTATCAGCAGCCAGCTTGCGAGCCCGTTCACAACCGTCGGCAATCACGTTGCGAACCAGCGTGGGATCGTCCAGGTAGGCCTGCGCCCTTTCGCGAATGGGACGAAGCTCTTCGAGCACACGGTCCACTACGGGCTGCTTGCATTCCAGGCATCCGATGCCTGCAGAACGGCATCCCTGCTGCACCCAGTCACGGGTGGCGTCGTCACTGTAGATCTGATGGAAGGAATAGACCGGGCAACGGTTGGGTTCGCCCGGATCCGTGCGGCGCACGCGAGCGGGGTCGGTGGGCATGGTCCGGATTTTACGGGTGACGCTCGCCTCATCTTCACGCAAGGCGATGGTGTTGTTGTAGGACTTGGACATTTTCTGTCCATCAAGCCCCAGCAAGCGCGAGGCCTCGGTCAGCATGGCCTGGGGCTCCACCAGAATCATTTTGCCGCTGCCTTCCAGATAGCCGAACACCCGTTCGCGATCCACCACAGAAAGGTTTTGTGATTCGCCAAGCAACGCGCGTGCCGCTTCCAGGGCTTCATCATCGCCCTGTTCGGTATAGCGGTTGCGCAATTCCAGATAAAGTTTGGCTTTCTTGGCACCCAGTTTTTTAACGGCCTGCAAGGCCTTTTCGTCAAAACCCGGTTCACGTCCGTAGAGGTGGTTGAAACGGCGGGCAATTTCGCGCGTGAACTCGATATGGGGTACCTGGTCCTCGCCCACAGGCACCCGGTTGGCTCTGTAAATCAGGATATCGGCCGCCTGCAGCAGGGGGTATCCCAGAAAACCATAGGTAGAGAGATCCTTGTCGATAATCTTTTCCTGCTGCTCCTTGTAGGTGGGAACGCGCTCCAGCCACCCCAGCGGGGTCATCATGGACAACAGCAGGTGCAGTTCGGCGTGCTCGGGTACCCGCGACTGAATGAACAGGGTCGCCTGGTTCGGATCCACGCCCGCAGCCAGCCAATCGATCACCATGTCCCACACATGCGCCTCGATTTCCTGGGGGCGGTCGTAATGCGTGGTCAGGGCATGCCAGTCGGCCACCATGAACAGGCATTCATGTTCGTGCTGGATCTTGATCCAGTTTTTGAGCACGCCGTGAAAATGTCCCAAGTGCATGGCCCCGGTAGGGCGCATGCCAGACAGCACACGATCTGGGTACATAAATTAGAAAACTCCTGGGCTGCTTTTAGTGTAGAGCGACATCGCCCCATGCCTGCCAGACGGGAACGCACTGGGGGGGCAAAGGCGGCAATTTTCCGGGTTCCAGACGGCTTTCGCCCGGGCCATGGTAGTCCGAGCCACGGGAAGCAAGCAAGCCTCGTCGCTGGGCCTGGGCTGCAAAAGCCTCAGCCTGGTCACGGGTGTGATTGCTGGTAACGACTTCAATGCCCAGGCCGCCGACTTCGACGAATTCGTCGATCAGGCGGTCCAGGGTCCCATGGTTGAGGCTGTAGCGGCCGGGATGCGCCAGCACCGGGATGCCTCCCGCACTCCGGATCCAGGTGACGGCATCCCCCAGTTCAGCCCAGCGATGCTTGACATACCCGGCCTTGCCTTTGACCAGAAAACGCCTGAACACGCTGGGCACATCGCGGGCCACGCCCTGTTCAACCAGATAGCGAGCGAAATGGGGCCGGGCCACGATCTTGGGGTTATGGGCATGGCGCAATGCCCCTTCCAGGGCTCCGGGGATACCGGCCTTGGCAAGCTCCTGGGCTATTTTCTCGGCACGCTCCATGCGGCCACTGCGGATTGCCGCCAGCCCGGCCACTAACAGGGGGTCGCCAGGATTGATGTTGAGTCCGACCACATGGATGGTGTGCTGGGCCCAGGTGACCGAAACCTCCACCCCGTTGATGAATCGCAACCCGCATGCCTGCGCAGCCAGGGCAGCCTCCTGCAAGCCGTCCGTGTCGTCGTGATCCGTCAGCGCAAGCGTTGTCACCCCGTTGCCCGCTGCAAGCCGCACCAGCTCGGCCGGTGCAAGCAGCCCGTCGGAACCCCGGGAATGATTATGTAAGTCGATGTTTTGCATTGAATTAATTAGGATTTTTCAACCAGCATCATACCAAATCGGGAGCCTGCCCGATACACCCTGAAACGCCTCATGAATGGACAAATCCCCAATAAATCAAGGACAATAGCAGGTCATGAAAATTTTTTTCGACCTCTTTCCGGTCCTGCTTTTCTTTGCCGCCTACGAAGTGGGGGGCATTTACTGGGCAACCGGCTGCGCCATGGGCGCGAGCCTGATCCAGATCGGCTGGCTGCTGGCTACGCGGCGCCGGGTGGAACCTGCCGCCTGGATCAGCTTTGTGGTCATCACGCTATTTGGCGGGCTGACCCTGTGGACCCACGAACATCGGGTTGCAGGCATCGACCCCACGGTCTTCATCCGCTGGAAGCCAACTGCCCTTTACTGGATTTTTGCAGCCATTCTCTTTCTGGGGCCGGCGCTGTTCAACCGCAATCCCATTCGCGGTTTGATGGGCAAACAGTTGCACTTGCCTGACACTGTCTGGGGCAGACTCAACTTTGCCTGGGCAGTATTTTTCACGTTGCTGGGCCTGCTCAATCTCTATGTGGCTTTCAACTATTCCGAGCCGGTATGGGTAAAGTTCAAGGTATTCGGCCTGCTGGCACTGATGGTGGTTTTCATTTTGGGTCAGGGGATTATTCTGTCCCATCATCTGGAAGAGAAGGATGACCGCTGAAACAACGGCAGACCGCATGCATCGGCTGCTGTCCGCGCTGCAGCCGAGCGCGCTTGCCATCCGCGACGACAGCCGCCATCATGCAGGCCATGCAGGGGCCGGAAACGGAGGCCATTACAAAATCACGATTGTGGCGGAGGCGTTTCGTGGCCTTTCGCCACTGCAACGGCACCGACTGGTTCACGATGCCTTAGCCCCTTTGATGTCGCACGAAATTCATGCACTGGCCATCAAAGCCAGTGCCCCTTGAACGCAACACCCGTTATTTTGACCCGAGGATGCACCCCATGAAATTGAAACAAGCTTTGATGTCACTGATCCTGGTGGGAGGCTCGCTGGCCCTGACCCTGTCTTATGCCGACCAGACCAAGGACAAAACCCACGGTAGCGCCAAATCGGCTGCGACCAAGCGAGTGGTGGTCAACGGCGTCACCATTCCCAACGCCCGCTTCGAACTGGTCACGGGAGCCCAGATTGCCCAAGGTCACACCGGCGGCCCCGATCTGGATCGCGCTGTCCGTGAAAACCTGATTGCCCTGGAGGTGATCTCCCAGCATGCGGTAAAGGACGGCCTTGAAAAAGACCCCAAGTTGCAGGCACAGATCGACCTGGCCCGTGAACAGATTCTGGCCCGCGCTTTCCAGGCCCATTTCGTTCAGACCCATCCGATCAGCGACGATGTGCTGCACGCTGAATACAATCGCATGAAAGCAGAGCTTGGCGACAAGGAATACCTGGTTGAACACATCCTGGTTGCCAAGGAAGACGATGCCAAAGCGGTCATCGCCGAGCTCAAGAAAGGCGGAGACTTTGAAAAAATCGCCAAGGAAAAGAGCATCGATACCGGTTCGCGCGACAAAGGCGGCAAGCTGGACTGGGCCACTCCTGTATCCTTTGACAAATCCTTCAGCGATGCCATGGTTCACCTCAAGAAAGGGGAAACCACCGACACACCGGTCAAATCCCCGTTTGGCTACCATGTGATCCGCCTGATCGACGTTCGCCCCCTGAAAGCGCCCCCCTTCGACGAAGTAAAGGGTCGCATCCTGCAAGCCAAGGAACAGGAAGCCTTCAACCAGCTGGTGCAACAGTTGCGTGCCAAGGCCAAGGTCGAAGAACGTTAATTGACCATTGAAGCGCGGGAGTTTTCTCGTTATGCCGCCCGGCTGATCGACGCCGGCACACTCCCGCCTGAGCTTCTGCGCGCGTTCACCCAGCAGCCGTGGACGCGCGCAACCTTGACCCAGCGACTGGGTGAGCTTCTCAAAACCCCACCAGTTCCAGCTGACAATCAGCAATCCCTAATGAGGGCCCTGCGCCACTTGCGCCAGGAGGTGCTGCTATCCGTCATGACCAGGGATCTGAACGGGCAAGCCTCACTGGCCGAAGTCACGCACAGCATGACCATCCTGGCCGAGGTGTCCATCTGTACAGCCATCGACTGGCTTCACAGGGACATGACCCAGACCCATGGCACTCCCCTGGGCAGCGAATCAGGACTGCCGCAAGAACTGCTGGTCGTCGCCATGGGCAAGCTGGGCGGCGGCGAACTGAATGTTTCATCGGATATCGACCTGATTTTTCTTTATGAGGAAGACGGCGAGACGGATGGCAGCGGGAGCGGGAAAAAGCTCACCAATCATGAATTTTTCTGGCGCATGGGTCGCCGGCTCAACACCTTGCTGTCCGAACCCACTGAAGACGGTCTGGTATTTCGTGTCGATTTGAGATTGCGTCCCAATGGCACGGCAGGGCCTCTGGCTGTCAGCATCGCCATGCTCGAAGAGTATTTCATCGTGCAGGGGCGTGACTGGGAACGATATGCCTGGATCAAGGCGCGCATCGTGTCCGACAGGGAACGGCCCGGTGTGGCAAGGGGCTCGTCTGCCCTTGCGGAACGCGTGCAACCTTTCGTCTACCGCCGCCACCTCGACTATTCAGCCATCAGCGCCTTGCGCTCGCTGCATCGACAGATTCGGGAGGAGACGGAGCGTGATGCGTTGCGCGATGCCAGTTGGCGCGGGATGGATATCAAACTGGGCCGCGGTGGAATCCGGGAAATCGAATTTGTGGCCCAGGTGTTTCAGCTGATCCGTGGCGGGCAGGATGCCGCATTGCGTATCATCCCCACGCTGCAGGTGCTTGAACGTCTGGGGGAACGCGGATTGCTTGAAGCCGACAGCGCTGCCCGGTTGTCCGAGCACTATGTTTATCTGCGGCGTCTGGAACACCGTCTGCAATACCTCGACGATGCGCAGACCCACAGCCTTCCGGTCAACCCCGAAGACCTCGCGCTGGTGGCCCGTTCGCTGGGATTTGGCGAAACACAGGACTTCCTTGATGAACTGGGGCAGCGAACACGTCAAGTGGCTGCGCTTTTCGACCAGATTTTTCCAGACTCGCAAGCCCCCTCGGAAAACAGTGCTGGCGCACTCCTCTGGCAACGCGCCAATCTCGAAATCACGGACCCCGTGCCGGACTCTCCAGATGGCCCCCTGCTGCACCAGCTTTCGGCCCTCAAACGCACGCCGGGATACCGCTTCCAGAGCGAAAGGACCCGCGAACAGTTTGATCGGGTTGTGATTGATGGCCTCAACCGCATCCTGGCTTCGCCTCCCCTCAGTCCGGCACTGGGGGTCCGCTTCTGCCAGTTCATGGAATCCATCAGCCGCCGCGCATCCTACCTGATGCTGCTGGCGGACTATCCGGTTGTACTGGCCCGACTGCTTCCTTTGCTGGAAGCTTCCGAGTGGGCCGCGGGCTACATTGCCCAGCGTCCCCAGCTGCTGGACGAACTTCTGCTGGAAAGCGATGAACAAACGGAAGATTTTTCCGGCTACTGGCAGCGATTCCAGGATCGGATGAGACTGCGCCTGAAGGAAGCGGAAGGCGAAGTGGAAGACCAGATGAACATCCTGCGCCGGGCCCGGCATGCAGAGACATTCCGCGTGCTGGTCCGGGACCTGCGAGGTGAACTGCCTGTGGAGAGCGTGGCGGACCGCCTGAGCGCCCTGGCCGACGCCCTCATGTCCCTTGTTCTGGAATACTGCTGGCAAAAGGTTCCCGCCCGACATTGCGAACAACCCAAATTTGCCATCATCGCTTACGGAAAATGGGGCAGCAAGGAAATGGGCTATGCCTCGGATCTTGACCTGGTTTTTCTTTATGAGGATGAAGACGATCGGGCCCAGGGAAATTACACCACACTGGTGCGCAAGATCTCCACCTGGACCACCACCGCAACGGCTGCAGGCATCCTGTATGAAATGGACACCCAACTGCGCCCGAACGGCAGTGCCGGAATGCTGGTGAGTCCGCTGGAAGCTTTTCGCCATTACCAGATGCAGGACCGGGATAATTCCGCCTGGGTATGGGAACACCAGGCCCTGACGCGAGCTCGTTTCTGCTGTGGGGATGCGACCATCGGTGCCGCTTTCGAGAAAATCAGGCGCGAGGTCCTTTGCCGTAAGCGGGACTTGCCTGACTTGCGCAGTGAAATCCTGCACATGCGACAACGCATCCATGAAGGACACCCCAACCCGAGCGGTCGTTTCGACGTGAAACATGATGCAGGCGGCATGGTTGATGTGGAGTTCATCGTCCAATACCTGATACTTGCTCATGCCCATGCCCACCCTGACCTTGTGGACAACGTGGGCAATGCCGCCCTGCTGAGGCGTGCGGGCCAGCAAGGGCTCATCGAAGCCGGCCTGGCCGACCGTGTTGCAGACAGTTATGCCGCCTTGCGCCGCTTCCAGCATCGCGAGCGGCTGCAAGGTGCTGCCCAGGCCCGGATTGATCTGGCAGAAGGAGCTCCCATCAGCAGCCCGGTGACTGAGCTGTGGCAGGCGGTGTTTACCCCTTCCCCCTAGCCGACAAATCTCCGCGCATTGCGGAACATGCGCAGCCAGGGCCCTTCCTCACCCCACTCCTTGGGGGCCCATGACAGTTGCACCGTGCGGAAGGCTCGCTCGGGATGGGGCATGCAAATGGTGAAACGTCCGTCCTGTGTGGTCAGCCCTGCAACACCTTCCGGCGACCCGTTGGGATTGAGTGGGTAAGTGGAAGCCACATTGCCGTGGCCATCCACGTAGCGCAGGGCCACCAGTGGACGGGCAGCCATCTGCGCCGTTTCGTCGCTGAAGCGGGCACGTCCCTCACCATGGGCCACCGGTACAGGCAGGCGGCTACCCGCCATGCCGTCGAAGAAAATGGATGGACTCCGGGCCACTTCCAGCAGCACCACACGCGCCTCAAACTGCTCGGACCGGTTGCGCACAAACCGGGGCCAGTGAGCAGCTCCGGGTATGAGTTCGGACAAGGCACTCATCATTTGGCAGCCATTGCACACACCCAGGGCGAACACGTCGCCCCGCTCGAAAAACCGGCCGAACTCATCCCGCGCACGCGTGTTGTAAAGTATGGATTTGGCCCACCCTTCCCCGGCGCCAAGCACATCCCCGTAAGAAAACCCCCCGCAGGCCACAAACCCTGAAAAGTCATTCAACGCGATGCGACCGGACAGTATGTCGCTCATGTGGACATCCACCGCATCGAATCCGGCGCGGTCAAACGCCGCAGCCATTTCCACCTGGCCATTCACGCCCTGTTCACGCAAAATCGCCACCGGCGGGCGCGCTCCGGTGCCCACCATGAAGGCAGGCAAAGGTTCAGCCGGATCGTAGGTCAACTCCCAGGTAAGTCCTGGATCAGCCGCATTGCCCACGCGGGCATATTCTTCTGCGGCACATTCCGGGTTATCCCTCAGGGCCTGCATGCGGTACGTGGTTTCCGACCAGATGCGCTGCAATTCACTGACTGGGCTGTCCAGCAGCAGCTTGTCCCGCCGCAGGACTCGCAGGCGGCCCTGTTCCGTTACCACACCCAGAACGTGTGTGCATCCACCCAATCCGGCAGCCGAGAGCGTCTCCAGCACCGCGTTCCGGCTGCTGCTCGCCACCTGAATGACCGCACCCAGTTCCTCGTTGAACAGCTGCCCCAGATCGTCCGGTTCAGGAGAGAGCGCGGCAAGGTCAAGGTTTGCCCCCAGGCGGGAACAAAACAGCATCTCCGCCACAGTCACCAGCAAACCACCATCGGAACGGTCATGGTAAGCGAGCAGGTGACCTGCACGATTGAGTGACTGGATGGAGGCAAAAAATGCACGCAAATCCTCAGGAGCGTCGAGATCCGGGGCTTCCGAACCCACCTGCCCATATACCTGCGCCAGGGAGCTGGCCCCGAGCCGGTTTTTTCCCCTTCCCAAATCAACAAGAATCAGCTCGGAACCCTCGTCCACCCACTGCAATTCCGGAGTCAGGGTCCGCCGGATGGACTGGCAACGCGCAAAAGCGGATATCACCAGGGTCAATGGCGCTGTCACACTGTGCTCGCGCCCACCCTCTTCCCACAGCGTTCTCATTGAAAGTGAATCCTTGCCCACGGGAATGCTGACGCCCAGAGGAATGCACAGATCGAGGGCCACAGCGCGCACGGTATCGAAGAGATTGGCATCTTCGCCTGCTGTTCCAGCCGCTGCCATCCAATTGGCCGAGAGACGCACATCCCCCAGATGTTCCACAGGGGCGGCTGCCAGATTGGTCAGCGCCTCTCCGACAGCCATTCGGCCTGAGGCAGGTCCTGACAGGAGCGCAATGGGGGCACGCTCTCCGATGGCAAATGCTTCGCCATCCGCCCCCACGAAATCCGCGAGCGTCACCGCCACATCGGCGACCGGCACCTGCCAGCGCCCCACGCAAGGATCCCGCGCACTGAGCCCCCCCACAGTCCGGTCACCAATGGTGATCAGGAATGTCTTGTCAGCCACACCGGGAAGCCTCAATACGCGAGCCAGTGCCTCCAGCACATTTGTTTCTGCCTGGGTCAGGTCAAGCGGGGATGGCTCAGGAGGGCAATGGGCCACATCCCGAACCATGCGCGGCGGTTTACCCAGAAGCGCTTCCAGGTCCATGTCCACCGGCGCCTGTCCGAGCAGCGGGTCATCCACACGCAACCGGGGTTCGGCCGTGGCTTCGCCCACAATGGCATAGGGGCAGCGTTCGCGCTCGCAGATGGTTTCAAAGCGGGCCAAGCTTTCCGGGTGAATGGCCAGCACATAACGCTCCTGCGATTCGTTGCTCCAGATTTCCCGGGGCGACATGCCGGGCTCTTCGGAGGGAATCTTGCGCAGATCGAAGCGGGCACCGACTCCGCCATCATGGGCCAGTTCAGGAAACGCATTGGACAACCCACCCGCGCCTACGTCATGAATGGCCAGAATCGGATTGTCATCCCCCATTTGCCAGCATCGGTCAATGACCTCCTGGGCGCGGCGCTGCATTTCCGGATTGGCGCGCTGCACCGAATCGAAATCCAGTGATTCCGTGTTGTGGCCACTTTGCATGGATGAGGCCGCTCCGCCCCCCAGGCCAATGCGCATGCCGGGACCCCCCAGCTGAACGAACAGGCATCCCGGAGTCAGGGGATGCTTGAAGGCATGGCGAGCATCGATGGCGCCAATTCCGCCAGCCAGCATGACGGGTTTATGGTAACCGCGCATGTGCCCCTGGAACGGCAGCTCGAAGGTACGGAAATACCCGGCCAGATTGGGCCGACCGAATTCATTGTTGAAAGCGGCACCACCCAGCGGCCCTTCCGTCATGATGGAAAGGGCCGAGGCAATCCGCCCCGGACGTTCTCCCGTGCCGGCTTCCCAAGGCTGTTCAAACCCCGGCAGTCGGAGATTGGATACGGAAAAACCGGTCAATCCGGCCTTGGGCTTGGCCCCCGTACCGGTAGCCCCTTCATCGCGAATCTCCCCTCCGCTGCCCGTGGCTGCCCCAGGAAACGGGGCAATGGCGGTCGGGTGGTTGTGCGTTTCCACCTTGGCCAGAAAATGGGTCATTGATGCCTGGTACGCGTATCGGCCTGTGACCGGATCCGGAAAAAACCGTTGGGCAGGCGCGCCCTCGATGATGGCTGCGTTGTCCGCATAGGCCACCACGGTCCCCTCCGGATGGGCCGCATGGGTTTCCCTGATCATCTGAAACAGGGACTGGGCCTGCTCCACGCCATCAATCACCCAGCGCGCATTGAAAATCTTGTGGCGGCAATGTTCTGAATTGGCCTGGGCAAACATCAGGAGTTCAGCGTCAGTGGGATTCCGCTCCATGGAAACGAACAGTTTCACGAGGTAGTCCATTTCATCGGCAGCCAAAGCGAGCCCCAGATTCTTGTCTGCAGCTTCCAGCGCTGCACGGCCTCCGCCCAGGATGTCCACCTGGCTCAAGGGTTGCGGCTGTGCGGGTTCGAACAGCAAGCGGGCTTCGGCGTGGGAAGCCAGCACGCATTCCGTCATGCGGTCGTGAAGCAGTGCAATAGCCCGATCCCTGCAGTCCCCTGCATGACCTTCGCGGAGCCGGACCTGAAAAGTAGTCCCGCGCTCAGCCCGGGATATCCCGGTTAGCCCGCAATGGTGGAGGATGTCGGTGGCTTTGGTGGACCATGGAGATATGGTGCCCAATCGGGGGACCACCACGACTTCAAAGGTTGCCTCGGGCAAAGGTTCGGCCGCATCGCCATAATCCAGCACAGCCTCAAGCCGCTGCTTCTGCCCTTGGTCGAGCTTTTCTGCGAGGTAAATATAGTGGTCATGCCAGGCGGAAAGCGCCGATACCGGTATGCCCTGCTGTTCCAGCATCCCGCACAGGCGTTGCACCCGGAAATCGGACAGGGCCCGTGGGCCTCGGAGATGGAGCAGCTCACTCATGGCATTACCGGCTTACTGTAAGGAAGCCTGCCATTATAACGGATGCCGGAGCAAAACCCGCAGCAGGCGGTGTTCCCGAACCCCGGTACCATCTGCAGCCACCGTGACATGACGAATCCGCCTGCCGCCAGACCGGCGCCAGCGCATGATGACAAGAAATGGGGCGACGAAACTTCCGGGCATCAGCACCCCCTCCGTCCTGCGCCCGTCACGCCTGACCAGCAACATGCGGCCACCGCCGTGTACGGACAGTTGCGTCACAGAGCCTGGAGCGCAACGCCAGGCCTCGCGCCGCAATCCGAACACCAGGGAAACGCCCAGGCCAAGCAGTACCAGCCTCAACCAGACGGCATCCCATTTGAGGAACAGCAAACCGCCCGCCCCACTCATATGTCCTGCAATGAGCGCGGCGGCCAGCGTCCGGGAGGAACCGTGTCGCAGGCGCACTTCCCCGGGAAATCCATTCCTGTCCATGGGATGTCCTCCCCAAATATGTCATCATGACGGACATGTCGCATTCAACCTGCCTGAATAAAAAAAAGAGATGAGTGAATTGACCGTTGCGCCCCGCTGGGTCGATCTGTCCGGCCGCGCCCTGATCCGGGCAACCGGGGATGACGCCCAGACTTTCCTGCAGGGACAGTTGACCCAGGATGTGGCCGCGCTTGACCCTGACCGTGCCCTGTGGGCCGCCCACTGTTCCCCCAAAGGCCGGATGTTGGCCAGTTTTCTGATATGGAAACAGGGCACGGATTTTTGGCTTGATGCGCCGGAGGAACTGGCCGATGGCGCGTTGCGTCGCCTGCGCATGTATGTCCTGCGTTCCCGGGTCACTCTGGAAGATGTCCGTTCAGCCTGGTCGCGCTTCGGTATCTGCGGCATGCCTGAAGCAGGATTCTGGGAGGCTCTGGGCTGCCCGCCAGCCCCTCCCGCCGGGCGGCATGACCTGCAATCCGGCATCATGCGCGTGACCCTTTCGTCCGGACGCCTGATGCTGGCAGTTCCGACTGCGCAGGCTGATCAGTGGCGAACCCGGATTTCCGGATTGCTGCCTGCCGGAAGGCCCGAAGACTGGGTTTTTTCCGCAGTGCAGGACGGGGTTGCCGAAATCCGAAACGCCACCCAGGATGAATGGGTCCCCCAGATGCTGAACTGGGACCTGATCGGTGGCATCAGCTTCAAGAAAGGTTGCTATACCGGACAGGAAATCGTTGCGCGAACCCATTACCTGGGGAAAACCAAGCGCCGACTGTTGCACTTTCGCACGGAAGGCTCCGCGGAAATCGGCCAGCCCCTGTAT
This sequence comes from Betaproteobacteria bacterium, assembly GCA_028866015.1. Classification (GTDB taxonomy): domain Bacteria; phylum Pseudomonadota; class Gammaproteobacteria; order Burkholderiales; family Ferrovaceae; genus JAKBAT01. The sequence continues at coordinate 25,248 of JAGWIW010000008.1, read as the reverse complement.
GGCCCCGACCCGTCTTCCCCTGCCGGGAAGGTGGCGCTGGCAGCCAGCACCGACCGGGGAACCGAACTGCTGGCCGTAGTCCATCTGGAAGCCTTGGCCGGCGAACCCCTGCATCTGGGCGAACCCGGTGGCGCAGCCCTGGAGCCCCTGCCGCTCCCTTACCCGGTTCCCCTCGACTAGGGGCTGCAGGCATGGGAACGCGTCTGGGCCTTGCCATACTCTGGCTACTTCACTTTCTTCCATTGTGGATACTGGAGGCATTGGCCCGCCTACTGGCGGCAATCGCGATACACACCCGTTTTGCGCGCACCACGCTCATCAATCTGCACGCCTGCTTTCCCGGGCAGAGTGCCGCCGAACGACGCCAGCTCGCCAGACGCCATCTGGCAGCCCTGATTCGCAGCGTGCTGGAACTGGGCATCCTTTGGTGGTCACCACGCTCACGCATCGAACATCTGGTGCGTTTCAAGCACCTTGAACATGCAGAAGCCGGTGGCCGTCCCGTTATTTTTCTGACGCCTCACCTGGTCGGACTGGAAATGCAGGGGGCGCGCATGGGCATGAATTTTCGCGGCGTGGGTTTTTTCACTCCGCACAAAAACCCTCTGATCGACCGCCATATCCGTGATGCGCGCGACAGGCTGGGAGACGTGGTGATGCTGGAGCGAAAAAAAGGCCTGCGCCCGCTGATTCGCGCGATCCAGGACGGTCGGCGCCTTTATTTCCTGCCGGACATGGATTTCGGGGACCGTGACTCGATTTTTTCACCTTTTTTTGGCATTCCGGCAGCCACGGTGCCCACACTGCCCTGGCTTGCGCGCATGACCGGCGCTGTGGTGATTCCCTGTGTATGCAGGCAATTGCCGCGCTGCCAGGGTTATGAGGTGGAATTCTTTCCGGCTTGGGATCACTTCCCAAGCGATGATCTGGACGCGGATGTGCAACGCATGAACGCCTTCATCGAAAGTCAGGCCCGGCGTTTTCCTGAGCAGTATTTCTGGAGCCACAAGCGCTTTCGCACCCGCCCAGACCCTGCGGAACCTTACTTCTATCGCTGGCCTCAGCCGCTTGACTGAAGGCGAAAGCGGGAAGGAATGGGTTCATTGCCGGCCCACACAGCCCGCATGGACGCAATTCCGTGCGCACCTGCCTCCCAGGCAGCCTCCAGCTGACCAAGACCCAGTCCGCCGATCCCCAGCACAGGCAAGGCGCAGTCTTCCAAAGCCTGGGCCAGAAACCTGAACCCGAGAGGCTGTCCTGCAGGATGGGATGCCGTAGGGGCAACAGGGCCCAGCACGGCAAAATCGGCACCCAGTTGCTGTGCGCGCTGCAGATCGGCTTGGTTATGACAGGATGCCGCCACCAGCGGCAGATCAGGGCGCAGAGCCAGTTCGGCAAGTTGCACTGAAGTCAGATGAACGCCGTCCGCCCGCGCAGCCTGTGCCACTTCCACGTTTCCGTTGACCAGAACCCGGGCATGCCAGGGACGGGCGGCCCGGACCACCTTGTCGACCAGCTTGAGAAGCAGGTCGGGAGGCAGACTTTTCTCACGCACCTGAACCAGTCGCAATCCTCGAAAAAGCGCCCGCTCCAGCCCTTCCAGCAAAGCAGGCTCGCCCACTTCGGATCCGTTGGTAATGCCATAGACCACTGGCAATTCAACGGCACGAAGAATTGGCTCATTGGCCGGCAGCATGGGGGCCACAACTTCGCAACCCGGCCCTTGCCAGGCCAGCAGCTGGTCTTCTAGCGGCCGGGGCGCGCCCTGCCAGTCCACGACGCGAAAAAAACGGAGCCGGACAGAGGCGTGGGGATAGTCGAAATGGCGAGTGATCCAGGGAAATGCGCGCCGCACCTCAATGCCCAACTCTTCGCGCAACTCCCGCACCAAGGCCTGTTGCAGCGTTTCGCCGGGTTCCACTTTGCCTCCGGGAAATTCCCAGTATCCGGCATACGGTTTGCCCGCAGGCCGCCGGGCCAGCAAGTATCGCCCCAGGCGGTCCACCAGGACCGCAGCCACGACTTCGGTGCGAATCACGACGAGGAAGAGGCGGGCATGCCTTTTCGACCCACCCAGTCTCGTGCGAAGTGCCACGCGGAACGACCACTGCGTGATCCGCGCAGCAGTGCCCATTGCACGGCCTCGAGCCGGAAACGCTCGGGGTCGTCCACCTGCCCGCCCAGGACGCCGACCCAGTGCCTGGCGATTTCCAGGTAGGCATCCTGGTCGAATGGATAGAATGAAACCCAGAGTCCAAAACGGTCAGAAAGGGATATTTTTTCCTCGACCGTTTCTCCGGGATGGATTTCTCCATCGCGGTGGCTGGTTTCCTGATTTTCCGAAAAGAACTCGGGCATCAGATGGCGGCGGTTGCTTGTGGCGTAGACCAGAACATGCTCGGATGGGGCGGCAAGAGATCCGTCCAGCACTGTCTTGAGGGCCTTGTAGTGGGCTTCGCCGGCCTCGAAGGAAAGATCGTCGCAGAACAGGATGAAGCGCTCTGGACGCTGGGCAATGCGCTCCATCACTTCAGGAAGATCCACCAGGTGATCCTTTTCAATTTCGATCACGCGCAGCCCCTGACCGGAGAACTCTGTCAGCATGGCCTTGATCAGTGAAGACTTCCCGGTACCGCGCGCACCGGTCAAAAGCACATTGTTGGCCGGCTGGCCCGCCACGAACTGGCGTGTGTTTTCAGTAACCCGCCGCTTCTGGTCATCGATGTCGCGCAGGTCTTCCAGACGGATCACATGGGGCTTGGTGACAGGTTGCAGCCAGCCCTTGCTTCCCTGGCGGCGCCAGCGCCAGGCGATGGCAACATCCCAATCCAGTTCTGGCGGAGGGGACGGCAACCAGGTCTCAAGCCGGTCCAGCAGGGCTTCGGCACGCGCCATCAGCTTTTCAAGGCCGGTTTCCATGGTGATCAGCTGCGATAGTCAGCGTTGATCCGGACATAGTCGTAGGAAAAATCGCAGGTCCAGACGGTGGCTTCGGCGCTTCCCCGACCCAAGGCAACGCGAACGGTGATTTCAGGCTGCTTCATGACTCGCTGACCATCGGCTTCCTGGTAAGTTGCCGCCCGGCCGCCTTGTTCGGAAACCAGCACGTCATCCAGGTAAAGGCGTATTCCCGATACATCCAGATCGGCTATGCCGGCATAGCCGATGGCAGCCAGTATGCGCCCCAGATTGGGATCAGAGGCAAAAAAGGCGGTCTTGACCAAGGGTGAGTGGCTGATGGCATAAGCGACTTGCAGGCATTCTTCTTCAGTACGCCCTTCTTCCACCCTGACCGTGATGAACTTGGTAGCGCCTTCCCCATCTCGCACGATCGCCTGCGCCAGTTCAGTGGCCACGGCCACGATGCCGTCCCGCAGCGCACGGTAGGACTCGCTGCCGGCATCGGTAATTTCCGCATGGCCTGCAGTCCCCGTGGCCATCACCACAAAGGAGTCATTGGTGGATGTGTCGCCATCCACCGTGATGCGATTGAATGACAGGTTGGCGGCTTCTTCTGTCAGTCGCTGCAGCAGTTCCGGCCGAATGGCTGCATCGGTTGCAATGAACCCCAGCATGGTGGCCATGTTGGGCCTGATCATGCCAGCCCCCTTCGAAATGCCGGTCACCACCACCACCCGACCGTCCACCGACAGCTTGCGTGAAGCGGCTTTGGACACGGTGTCCGTTGTCATGATGGCCTCTGCAGCTGCACCCCACTGGTCGGGTTGCAAGGCATCGCGGGCCGGCCCGATACCCTGCAGCAGCCGGTCCATGGGCAGGCGCTCCAGGATCACTCCCGTGGAAAACGGCAGCACCGCCTCGGAAGGAATGCCCAGCAGTCCGGCCACGGCATCGCAAGTGGCACGCGCATCCTTAAGGCCAGGCTCTCCGGTTCCGGCATTGGCGCAGCCGGTGTTGATGATCAATGCCCGCGGGGCCATGCGCTGCAGATGCTCGCGGCACACTTGCACCGGGGCTGCGCAAAAACGGTTGCGCGTAAAAACTGCGCCGACACGGCTGCCGGGCGGCAAAGTCACAAGCAGCAGGTCACGGCGTCCGGCCTTGCGGATTCCGGCTGCCACGGGGCCCAGCAAAACGCCAGGGACGGGGTGCAATTGCGCAGGATCGGGAGCTTCCAGGCGGACCGGCATGACCAATTCCTCAGTTGAGTCGTCCGTGACAATGCTTGTACTTTTTTCCTGAGCCGCATGGACAGGGGTCATTGCGGCCGACCTTGGGCATGTCCCGCCGCTGCGGCTGCGTTGCCAGCACTTCGTCCGCGGCATCGTCGGCCAGCGCCTGGTCGTAATCGGCATGATGGTAGCGCACGTTGGCCGGGGAAGGCACTGGCTCTTCCACCACGCTCTCCATCTCTTCCGGTGTGTGAACCTCCACAATGCACAGGATCCGGGTCACCTCACGGCGTATGGTGTCCAGCATGGCCGCAAACAGCTCAAAGGCTTCGCGCTTGTATTCCTGTTTGGGGTTTTTCTGGGCATATCCGCGCAAATGGATACCCTGGCGCAGATGATCCAGTGCCGCCAGGTGTTCGCGCCAATGGCTGTCAATGGATTGCAGCATGACTGCGCGCTCGTAGCCCTGCAAGGCCTGAGAATCGACCGCAGCAAACTTGTTCTGGTAGATCTCTTCTGCCGTGTTGCGGATGCGTTCAAGCAGGCTGTCTTCGTCGAGCGTTGGCTCGTCGGCAAGCCACTGGCGCACGGGGCATTCCAGGCGATATTCCTGGGCCAGGGTTCGGGTGAGCCCGTCCAGGTCCCATTGCTCTTCGGCTGTTTCCGCAGGAATCGCGTTCCGGAATTCGGCCTCCAGCACATCGTTGCGCATGGCCCGGATGGTGTCTGAAATCTCATGGGCCTCGAGCAGTTCGTTACGCTGCTGGTAAATGACCTTGCGCTGGTCATTTGCCACATCATCGTATTCCAGCAATTGCTTGCGGATGTCAAAGTTACGCGCTTCCACCTTGCGCTGGGCATTTTCGATGGCACGCGTCACCCAGGGGTGTTCGATGGCCTCTCCTTCGGGCATCTTCAGGCGGTCCATGATGGCCGCAACCCGGTCCGAAGCGAAGATTTTCAGCAGCGGATCTTCAAGGGAGAGGTAGAACCGGCTGGAACCCGGATCGCCTTGCCGGCCGGAACGTCCACGCAGCTGGTTGTCGATGCGACGGGACTCGTGGCGCTCCGAACCGATGATGTGCAACCCGCCTGCGGCCAGAACCTGGTCATGCAACCGCTGCCATTGTTCCCGGACTGCCTGGATGCGGGCCTCCCGGTCACTTTCGGTCAGGCTCTCGTCTTCCTGCAGCGCACGGATTTCAGGTTCGGGGCTCCCCCCCAGGACGATGTCGGTGCCCCGACCCGCCATGTTCGTGGCAATGGTGATCACGCCTGGACGGCCGGCCTGGGCTACGATTTCCGCTTCCCGGGCATGCTGTTTGGCATTCAGCACCTGATGCGGCAATTTTTCGCTCTGAAACAGGGTGGAAAGCAGTTCCGACGCCTCGATGGATGCAGTGCCCACCAGTACGGGTTGTCCTCGCTGGTGGCAATCGCGGACATCCTGCAGCACGGCGTTGAATTTCTCGCGGGCGCTGCGGAACACCTGGTCCATCCGGTCATCGCGGACCATGGGCCGGTGGGTGGGAATAATGACCGTCTCAAGACCGTAGATGTGCTGGAACTCGAACGCTTCCGTATCGGCTGTGCCGGTCATTCCTGACAACTTGGCATAAAGGCGGAAGTAATTCTGGAAGGTGATGGAAGCCAGGGTTTGGGATTCGTTCTGAATGCCAACTCCTTCCTTGGCTTCTACCGCCTGATGGATCCCTTCGGACCAGCGTCGTCCGGGCATCATCCGCCCGGTGAACTCGTCGACGATGACAATTTCCCCGTCTTGCACAACGTAGTGCTGATCCCGGTGGTAAAGGGCATGCGCGCGCAACGCGGCATACACGTGATGCATCAGGAGAATATGGGACGGATCGTAGAGGCTGGCGCCAGGCGGCAGCAGCCCCGCTTCGGCCAGCAAGGCTTCGGCATGCTCGTGACCTGCTTCGGACAGCATCACCTGGTGGGCCTTGAGGTCCACATGGTAATCCCCCTCACCTTCCTCCGAAGCCTGGGGATGAAGTCGCGGAATCAGCGTGTTGATCTGGCGATAGAGTTCGGTACTGTCTTCTGCCTGGCCGGAAATGATGAGCGGGGTGCGTGCCTCATCGATCAGGATGGAATCCACTTCATCCACGATGGCGTAATTCAATGCACGCTGCACGCGTTCATCAACCCGGGTGACCATGTTGTCGCGCAGATAGTCGAAGCCGAATTCGTTGTTCGTGCCATACGTGATGTCGGCCTGATACGCCGCCACCTTGTCATCGCGCTCCATCTGGGAGAGGTTGACCCCCACTGAAAGACCCAGAAAACGGTGAACACGGCCCATCCACTCCGCATCGCGGCGAGCCAGATAATCGTTCACGGTCACCACATGAACCCCTTTCCCGGTCAGCGCATTAAGATAAGAGGGCAGCGTGGCTACCAGGGTTTTTCCTTCCCCGGTTCGCATTTCAGAAATTTTTCCGTGATGCAGGGCCATCCCGCCAATCATCTGGACATCAAAATGGCGCATGCCCAGGACACGGCGGCTGGCTTCCCGCATCACGGCAAATGCTTCCGGCAACAGGTCATCGAGTGTTTCGCCCTGCTCCAGCCTCCCCCGGAATTCGGGAGTCTTGGCTTGCAAGGCGGCATCGTCCAGCGCGGCCAGCGCCGGCTCCAGACTGTTGATCTGGGCAACGACTTTGCGATACTGCTTGAGCAACCGCTCATTGCGGCTCCCGAACAGCTTTTTGAGGACATCCGTGATCATGGCAAGTTGGGCTGGCGGGCAAAAAGCATAATTTTACCAGAGTACGGCCCAGGCCCGCGCTCCTGTAAAATAGCACCATGGGGACAAGGCCGTTGCAGGACATCATGGGGGGGGATCCGGTTTTCGGGTCCCTGAAGGCCCGGCTGAAGCATATGGCACCGCTGCAGGAGGCCTTGCAACAGGCTTTGCCAGCCGCGCTGCAATCCCATGCACAAGTTACCGGAGTGGACGGCCCACGCCTGCAGGTTCAGGTCAGCAGCCAGGCAGTGGCCGCCAAGCTGCGGATGCTGGCCCCCACCCTCCTCCGGAATCTTCAACGCCTGGCCCCGGACATTTCGACCGTGCAATTTCACGTGGCCCCGCCTGCCGGTTCCCCAACCAGGCATCGTGCGGCCAACGAACTCCCTGACATAGCCCTGGACGATTTCGAATCACTGGCCGCAACACTCCCTCCATCGACGCTCAGGACAGCAGTACTGCGCCTGCTGCAGGCCCGCGGACGGGGAAATTAAGCTGCCAGGAAGAGGGGAACGGGAAAAAAGGGCAGGAAACGAACCGGGGTCAGAACGCGGGCTGTGATAACGGCAGAGGTTCGATGAATGCGGAGGGAATCCGGTCCCCTGGCCCGAATGTCACCCAGGTCCAGGCCGAAGTTTCCGCCAGAAGCGCCCTTGCTGCCTGATTGTTGAGCGCATGTCCTGACTTGTGCCCCAGAAAGGAACCGATCAGTGGATGCCCCAGCAGGTAGAGATCTCCCACGGCATCCAGAATCTTGTGGCGCAGGAATTCGTCCGCATAGCGCAGGCCATCGGTATTGAGCACCCGGAATTCGTCCATCACGATGGCATTTTCAAGACTGCCGCCCAGAGCCAGGCCTTGGGACCGCAGCATTTCCACATCCTGGGTGAAACCGAACGTCCGTGCCCGTGCCACTTCGCGCACATAAGAGGTGTCAGCGAAATCCACTGTCACGGATGATCCGACCTTTTCGAACGCGGGATGATCAAACTGCCCTTCGTAGGTGATCCGGAAACCGTTGTAGGGTTCGAAGCGGGCCACCTTATCTCCCTGGACCACTTCAACCGGCTTTACAACCTGAATGTAGCGTTTGGGCGCGGCCTGTTCTACCAGCCCTGCAGATTGCATCAGGAACACGAATGGACCGGAACTGCCATCCAGTATGGGGACTTCCGGGCCAGAAACGTCAACGAACGCATTGTCCACCCCCAGCCCAGAAAAAGCGGACATGAGGTGCTCAATGGTACCCACCCGGGCGCCTTGCGCTTCGATCACCGTCGACATCCGCGTATCTGTCACATTTCCTGCCAGCGCGGGAATGGCTGGGGCCCCGGGAAGGTCGGTACGGACAAACACGATGCCGCTGTCCACAGGGGCGGGCCTGATATTCAGGACGACCTTGATTCCGGTGTGCAATCCCACCCCAGTCGTCCGTACGGCAGTTTTGAGCGTTCGCTGTTTCAACATTAGGCCATTATACGCTTTCAGTGTGGACCACGCACAGGGGTCAGTCCGCCTGCTTGCGCAAAAACGCTGGAATATCAAGAAGATCCATGCCGTTATCGCGCATGGCCTCGACCATGGTATTGCGCCCGCGACGAATCACGGCAGGTTGGTCCAGGGTTTCATAGTCCACATCCATCGGCACATTGTCGGTCCCGGTCCGCACCACCTTGAGCGTCTGGGGCTGGGCGCGCCTCACTACAGGTCCTCCAAGGCCGGTCGCCACGATGGTCACGCGCAAGGAATCCCCCATGGTTTCGTCCACCACGCTGCCAAAAATGACAGTGGCATCTTCCGCCGTAAAGGAGCGGATGGTGTTCATGACATCATGCACTTCCTTGAGTTTCATGTTCTGGCTGGCTGTGATGTTGACCAGTACGCCGCGCGCTCCATTGAGGTTGACGTCCTCCAGCAGGGGGCTTGCGATGGCCTGCTGTGCTGCCACGTGGGCACGGTCGATGCCGGCCGCCATGGCCGAACCCATCATGGCCACCCCCATCTCGGACATGACGGTACGCACGTCCGCGAAGTCCACGTTGACCAGCCCCGGGCAATTGATCACTTCAGCGATACCGGCCACTGCACCCTGCAGCACGTCGTTGGCAGCCTGGTAGGCCTCCAGCATGCCCACGTCATCACCCAGGACACTCAGCAGCTTTTCATTGGGGATGATGATGAGCGAATCGACATATTCCGACAGTAGCTCGATGCCCTCTTGGGCAGATTTCATGCGACGGCCTTCGAAACTGAATGGCTTTGTCACCACAGCCACGGTCAGGATGCCTTGTTCCCGGGCGATTTCGGCCACCACCGGAGCTGCCCCCGTACCCGTGCCGCCGCCCATGCCGGCAGTGATGAACAGCATGTCGGCGCCCGCAATCATTTCGGCAATCCGTTCACGGTCAGCCAGGGCCGCCTGCCTTCCGACTTCCGGGTTGGCTCCGGCGCCCAGCCCTTTGGTCAGGGCAGAACCCAGCTGCAACAGCTTGCTGGCCTTGCTTCGCTTGAGCGCCTGGCTGTCGGTGTTCATGGCGATGAATTCCACGCCGGACACCCCGCCCGTCACCATGTGTTCTACGGCATTGCCCCCACACCCCCCAACGCCCACCACTTTGATGACCGCATCGAGGGCTTCACACTCCTGAATTTCGAAATTTGCCATGTTTTTTTTCTCCTTCCCGACAGGACGAATAGTACCGAATTAAAACGCGCTCTTGAACCAGTTTTTCATGCGATCAACCAACTGCGCGAGCGACCCGATGCTGGCTCGGGACACCTGCGCTTTTTGATGCTGCTCGAACCCAGAAATCAGCAACCCCATGCCCGTTGCAAAACGCGGGCTTCGTACGACTTCCGACAGGCCGCCACGGTAGTTGGGCAACCCCAGCCGCACCGGCATGTGAAATATTTCCTCCCCCAGTTCCAGCATGCCGCTCATGGCGCTGGTTCCCCCGGTCAGGACGATGCCCGAAGAAAGCAACTCCTCGAAGCCGCTGCGCCGGAGTTCGGCCTGGATGAGCGAAAAAAGCTCTTCCACACGGGGTTCGATCACTTCCGCCAGGGTATGGCGCGAAAGTTGCCTGGATCCCCGGTCGCCCACTCCGGGCACTTCCACCATCTGGTCGGCGTCTGCCAGCTGACGCAGGGCACAGCCATGAGCCACCTTGATTTCCTCGGCGGCTGCCGTGGGCGTGCGCAGGGCCATGGCGATGTCGTTGGTGATCTGGTCTCCTGCGATTGGAATGACGGCGGTATGCCGGATGGCCCCCTGGACGAAAACTGCCAGATCGGTGGTCCCCCCCCCGATATCAACCAGGCACACCCCGAGATCTTTTTCATCATCGGTCAGGACAGCCGTGGCTGAGGCCAGCGGCTGAAGGATCAGGTCGCGCACTTCCAGTCCGCAACGGCGGACGCATTTCATGATGTTTTGGGCTGCAGAAACGGCGCCTGTGACGATATGCACCTTGACTTCCAACCGCACTCCACTCATGCCCACCGGCTCACGCACATCCTCCTGGCCGTCGATGATGAATTCCTGGGTCAGGATGTGCAGAATCTGCTGGTCCGTGGGAATGCTCACGGCGCGCGCGGTTTCCAGCACGCGCTCAACATCGGAAGGGGCTACTTCCTTGTCCTTGATGGCCACCATGCCATGAGAGTTGAAACTTTTGACGTGGCTTCCGGCAATGCCGGTGATCACTTCGCGTATCTTGACGTTGGCCATCAATTCAGCCTCCTCCAGTGCTCGCTGGATGGAGTTGACGGTCGATTCGATGTTGACTACCACGCCGCGGCGCAGGCCTCGCGAGGGATGTTGCCCCAATCCGATGACCTCAAACCCTTGCCCGTCTGGCATGGCTTCGGCCACGATCACCACGATTTTCGAGGTGCCGATGTCGAGCGAGACAATAAGGCTACGGTTTTCGCGGTTCTTCGCAATCATGGACTATCCTCGCAAATCCCCGGCGCGCAGGGCGAACCCGTTCGGGTAACGCAAATCCACGGTGGCGCCTTGGGGCGAACTGTTCTGAAACACCACGCCATAAACGCCAACAAAGCGCGCCAGGCGTTCATGAGTTTTTTCACGGCCTAGGGCAATCGTCAGTCCGTTGTCGAGACGCAAGGTCCAGGCACCACGCTCCGACAAGTCCACCGCCTCCACCTGTCTTTTCAGGGGCGCCAGTTCACGGTTGAACTGCGCCAGCGCCTGAACCATTTCAGGCCCGCTACCCGACGGCCCGTCAAAGCGAGGCAATGTCCCGCTGTAATCAGCGGAAAACACTTCACCCTGCTCGTTGACCAATGCGTCATCTCCCCAATGAGCCATGGGATGCTGCTCATCCACCTGCACTTCCAGGCCATCGGGCCACAATCGGCGCAACCGCACCGAGCGGACCCAGGGAATGGTGCGCAGTTCGGCTGCGGCTGCCTGCAGATCCACTGTAAAGAAATTGCCGCGCAAGGTTCTGGCGCGTTTCGCCACCAGTTCCCGGTCCACCTGCTGCAGATCCCCAGTCACCACAGCCCGCTTGATCTGGAACATGGGACGCTGTGCCAACCATCCCAGCAGAGCCAACACGAGCAGGAGCAGAAGGCCCACAGCGGCTGCCTTTGCAGCCAGAATCAGGGTATGCCGCATGGATGGCAGCCAGGCTCCATTCCGCCCTTCCTCGCGCCGACGCGTTCCCATGGTGGCCCCTTTCCGCCGCCCCATGCGTACCGGCGCATCCTGATCCTTTGCCGGCCGGCTGCGCCTGCCCAAAGATTTCCATCCCGGTATCGTCAACACTGCCATTACGCAATCTCCTTCACTTCAAGCGGCTTCCCCACGATCCGGACTTCCGTCACCAGCGGGACCCCGCATTCCTGCAGAACCCGGTCCTGGATTTTCCGGATCAGGGTTTCGATATCCCGGGCTGTGGCATCACCCCGGTTGACAATAAAGTTGGCGTGCTTGCGCGACACTTCCGCCCCACCTTCCTGCTCGCCTTTAAGGCCGCAGGCTTCGATAAGACGTGCCGCATGATCACCGGCGGGATTTCGGAAAACAGATCCGGCATTGGGTTGCCCCAATGGCTGGCTGGCCACCCGGCGTGCCAGCAGGTCCCTGATTCGCTGCAACGCATGCTCGGCAGAGCCTTCCGGAAACGCCAAACGAGCGGCGAGGAACCATTCGCCATCCGGCTCCAGCGGCAGCCGGTCATGCTGGGCAGTCCTTTCAGTACTGCCCGCAGTCCGCAGCGCCACATGGCGGTAGCCGATGTCGTAATCGGCACGGGTGCGCACGCGGATGCACCCGTTGCGGTCGAGCGTTGTGACGGACACCACGAAGTCCCAGGTTTCCGAGCCGTAGCAGCCAGCGTTCATGGCCAGCGCCCCACCCATGGTGCCCGGTATGCCCGCAAGGAACTCTGCCCCTGCAAGCCCCAGGCGTGCAGCCATGCGCGCCACCTTGGGCGCCGGCACGCCAGCTTCCACTTCCAGCACAGTACCTCGCGCTTCGGTGCCTGCCACCGTACTGGATCGTAATGCGCCATGAGTCAGCACCACCGTGGCGTCAAGCCCGCCATCCCGAACCAGCAGGTTGCTTCCCAGGCCCACCACATGCAGTTTTTCCCCGGAAGCCCGGGTACACACGAAGTCAACCAGGTCCTCACGGTTTTTGGGTGCATAGCATTGCGCCGCCATGCCACCGGCGCGCCAACTGACGTGGTTGCGCATGGGTTCATTGAGGCGCAGTTCGCCCGGAGCAATCCAGGTCATGCCCGACCTCCCGCCAGCGCCACCAGCTGGGCCGGGAGCTGGCCGATGCTGCCAGCGCCCATGGTGATCAGGACATCCTGGGGCGCCAGAACCTCCATTAGCCGCCCTGCCAGATCGGCAATGTTTTCCACGTAAAGGGGCTCCCCAGCCCCGGCATTCCGGAGTGCACCAACAAGAGCCATGCTGTCTGCCCCGTCAATGTGCATTTCACCCGCGGCGTACACGGGAACCAGAACCAGACGATCCACTGAGGAGAGGACCTGGACGAAACCATCGAAACAGTCGCGAGTACGCGTGTAACGATGGGGCTGGAAAGCCAACACCAGGCGCCTTCCTGGAAAAGCCCCGCGGGCAGCGCTCAGGGTTGCCTGCATTTCAACGGGATGGTGGCCATAATCGTCCACCAGCGTGAAATGTCCGCCGCCAGGCAATGGCAAATCGCCGTAACGCTGGAAACGGCGGGCCACACCGTTGAACTTCTCCAGGGCCTTGATGATGGCCGGATAAGGTGCCCCCAACTCCACGGCAACGCTGATGGCTGCCAACGCATTGAGTACGTTATGCCTCCCGGGGAGATTGAGAACCACTTCCAGTCGCCGGGCCATGGGCTGAGTCCGGTCCGCATGTAATTCCACACCGAAACGCATGCGACCATCCTCTGCAACCACATCCACAGCCCGCACGCTTGCTTCGGGAGCAAACCCGTAAGTCACCATGGACTTGCTCACCCGCGGCAGGATTTCCCGTACCACCGGATCGTCCGTGCAAAGAACTGCCACACCGTAAAATGGAAGGTGCTCAAGAAACTCCACGAAAGCCGACTTGAGGCGCCCGAAATCGTGGCCATAAGTCTCCATGTGATCGGCATCGATATTGGTGACGACGGCCATGACCGGTTGCAGCACCAGGAATGAAGCATCGGATTCATCAGCCTCCGCCACGATGAACTCGCCACTGCCCAAGGCCGCATGGCTTCCGGCGCTGTTCAGGCGCCCCCCGATCACGAACGTGGGGTCAAGCCCTGCCTCAGCAAGCACGCTGGCAATCAGGCTGGTGGTTGTGGTTTTCCCGTGAGTGCCGGCAACGGCAATGCCCTTTTTGAGGCGCATCAGTTCGGCCAGCATCATGGCGCGCGGCACCACGGGAATACGGGCAGCACGGGCAGCCACCACCTCGGGATTGTCGGAGGTCACTGCTGTGGAAACCACCACCGCATCGGCTCCTTCCACATGCGCCGCATCATGGCCTTTCCAGATCACGGCACCCAGTCCCGCCAATCGGGCTGTTGCCGAATTGCTGCCCAGGTCGGAACCGCTCACCTCATAACCGAGATTAAGCAGCACTTCGGCAATGCCACTCATTCCTGAGCCACCGATCCCGACGAAATGCACGTGACGGACCTTGTGCTTCATGCGGCAAGCTCCCTGCAAGCGGCGGCCACCGATGTGGTGGCCTGGGGTTTTGCCACGGCACGCGCCGCTTCTGCCATGGCCAGAAGCCCTTCCCGGGTCTCTTGGCACAACCAGCGAGCGAGCTGCTCGGGGTCCAGACGGGTTTGCGGCATAAGATACGCGGCACCGCGCGCTTCCATGAAGCGCGCATTGGCCGTCTGGTGGTCATCCACGGCATGCGGATAAGGCACCAGAAGGCTGCCGATGCCAGCCGCCGCCAATTCGGCCACGGTTAGCGCCCCTGCCCGACAAATCACGAGATCGCAACGAGCATAAGCCGCTGCCATGTCATCGATGAATGGGCGAAGATCTCCTGTCACGCCATGCTCGCGGTAGGCCTCCTCAAGCGCCGGCATCATGCGTGCCCCGCCCTGATGAACAACCTGCGGACGAGATTCCTGAGGAATCAGTGCCAGCGCACGAGGAATGAGCACATTGAGTGCCGAGGCCCCCTGGCTTCCACCAAGTACCAGAATTTTGAGAACACCGCTTCGCCCGGCAAAACGCATTGCCGGCGGAGGGAGTTCCAGAATTTCCGGGCGTACGGGATTTCCGACCCAGTGCACATCACGCGGAGCACCCAGAACGCGTGCCAAGGGATGGCCTGAGGGCGCCTTGAAAGACCCGGGAAACCCTTCGAACACCCGGCGCGCAAAACGTGCCAGCACCCGGTTGGCAAGACCGGCCACAGCATTCTGCTCATGCAGGACCAACGGTTTCTGCAGCAACGCGGCTGAAAGTCCACCGGGAAAAGAGGCGAATCCGCCAAACCCCACCACCACGTCGGGTCGATGACGCAACAGGATGGCCATGCTTTGCAGGCAGGCGACAAACACCATCCAGGGAGCGCTCAGGACGCGCCACAGCCCCTTGCCCCGCAAGCCACCCATGGATACGACCTCCAGGGTGAACCCTTGCTGGGGAACCAGATGCGATTCCATCCCCTGCCTCGTGCCAAGCCAAACCACACGCCAGCCATCCGTTCTCAGCAATCGGGCCAGGGCCAGCGCAGGAAATACGTGTCCCCCCGTCCCACCTGCCATGATCAGGGCAGTGCGATTCATGGCGCTCTCCCTCGCATCAGCTGGCGAGACTCGAAATCGATCCGCAGCAGCAATGAAAGGGCTACAACATTGGCCACAATGCCGCTGCCGCCATAACTCAGAAGGGGCAGCGTCAGCCCCTTGGTTGGCAGCATGCCCATGTTGACCCCCATGTTGACCACGGTCTGCACTGCAAACCAGACACCGATGCCCTGGGCGGTCAATGCGGCAAAATAGCGCTCCATGGAAGCCGCGCGATTACCGATGGAAAAAGCACGCCAAACCAGGAAGACAAACAGTGCAATGGTGGCGACGACGCCAACAAATCCCAGCTCTTCGGCAATGACCGCCATCAGGAAGTCCGTATGCGCTTCGGGCAGATACAGTTGTTTTTCAACACTGCCCCCGAGGCCCACACCAAACCAGCCGCCCCGACCGAAGGCAATCAGGGCATGGGTCAGCTGATACCCTTTTCCAAACGGATCAGCCCATGGATTCCAGAACCAGATCAAACGATTGAATCGGTAGGGCGACAGCACCACGAGCAGGACGAAACCGACTGAAAGCACCATCATGAGCACCACGAACAAGCGCCAGTTGAGCCCCCCCAGGAAGAGAATCGCGGCAGCAATCGCCGTCATGACAGCCAGCGCACCAAAATCCGGTTCTCGCAGCAGCAGGAAGCCCACAAGGAACATCACGATGAACATCGGGACGAACCCTTTCTTGAAGCTGTGCATGAATGCGGCTTTTCTTACCGTGTAATCTGCGGCATAGAGCACAACGAAGAATTTCATGAACTCCGAAGGCTGGAGATTGAGCACGGCAAGCGACAACCAGCGGCGACTGCCGTTGACTTCCTTGCCAAGGCCGGGGATCAGGACCAGAACCAACCCGACAAGCCCCGCGCCAAAAAGCACAGGCGCGTATTTCTGCCACTGTTCTACGCGTACCTGAAAAGCCGCAAAGCCCGCCACCAAGGCTGCAGCCACGTAAACCATCTGCCTTACAAAAAAGTAGCTCGAGCGGTAGCCGGTATGACGGTCCGCTTCGGCCGAGGCAATCGAAGCCGAATACACCATCACCACTCCAATGGCCAGGAGCGCAAGCACGGTCCACAACAATGTCATGTCGTATTCGGAACGAAGCAGGCGTGGTGTGGTGAAAGGCTTCATGCGCCCACCTCCCGGGCTCCGGGCAACGCCTGGACCGCCTTCACGAAAACCTGCGCACGGTGAAGGTAATTGTCGAACATGTCGAAACTTGCACAAGCCGGCGACATCAGCACAGCATCTCCAGGCTGAGCAAGGCTTGCTGCAATTCGCACGGCATCCGGCATGTCCACCGCATGGACGATCGGCACGCCACTGCCGGAAACGGCCTCCTGAATGCGCGGCCCATCCCGACCGATCAGAACCAGTGCACGGGCATGGGCCGACAGCACCGGGCTCAGGGGCGAAAAGTCCTGCCCCTTCCCATCGCCGCCGGCAATCAGGACCACGCGCTGGGTCATACCTCCCAAGGCGGCCACGGTAGCTCCGACATTGGTTCCCTTGGAATCGTCGAAATATGTCACGCCATGCGCCTGAGCCACCGCCTCGACGCGATGAGGCAACCCTTTGAAATTTCGCAAGGTCCGCACCGCATCGGGACGAGGAACGCCCAGGGCATCGCAAAGGGCCAGGGCCGCCATGGCGTTGGCGGCATTATGCCGCCCGCTCAAAGGCAGTTCTGCAAGCGCCATCACGGGTTCGTTACCGCAGCAAATCCAGCCTTGTGCAGAGAGGCCCCAGTCCCGCTCCGTGGGCGGCACATCAAGGCCGAAACTGATGGAGGTCGGCACAGCCATGGCAAGGGAACGAGGGTCTTCGCGATTGATCACGCGCTGGTCGCAGTGCGCGAAAATGCGCGCCTTGGCCGCCGTGTACGCTGCCATGTCTGGATAGCGATCCATGTGGTCTTCAGTCACGTTGAGGACCGTGGCGGCTTGAAGACGCAGGGTATGGGTGGTCTCCAACTGGAAACTCGACAACTCCAGCACATACACGTCGGCGGGCCGCTCGACGCCCAGCGCTGACAGCACCGGCGTTCCGATATTGCCGATGACTGCGGTGGAAATTCCTGCAGCCTGCACCATCTCACCCACCATGGTGGTGACCGTGGTCTTGCCATTCGAGCCCGTGATCGCCACCACACGGGGTGGGTTGGGCAACGACTGCACCGTGCGCGCAAATAGCTCCACGTCCCCGACCACGTCCTGCCCCCTTGCCAGGGCTGCAGCCACTTCAGGTTCGCTCAGAGGAACCCCAGGGCTGGCCACGATCAGGTCATTCCTTTCGAAAACCGCCCGCTCGAAGGGCCCTGCAAACAGAGACACATCCGGCAACTCGCGCTGCAGCAACTCAGCGTGGGGCGGCTTGTGGCGTGTGTCAGCGACCGTCACCTGCGCACCTTGGGAGCGCAACCAGCGCACTGTGGCAATGCCCGTATCACCCAGGCCGAGAACCAGGACCGATCGGTTTTTCAATGTGGCCGGGTAGACGGCTTGGCTGAAATGATTCATCGCAACTTGAGGGTCGAAAGTCCGGCCAGAACCAGGATGATGGTGATGATCCAGAAGCGCACCACCACCTGGTTTTCCTTCCAGCCTTTCAATTCAAAATGGTGATGAACCGGAGCCATCCGGAATATGCGATTGCCCGTCAGTTTGAAGGAGGCGACCTGCAATACGACGGACAGCGTTTCCAGGACAAACACCCCGCCCATCACGAACAGGACAATTTCCTGGCGCACGATGACGGCCACCAGCCCCAGTGCCGCACCCAGGGCAAGAGCGCCCACATCGCCCATGAACACTTCCGCCGGATAGGCGTTGAACCACAGGAAACCAAGCCCGGCTCCCGTCATGGCCGCGCAAAACACCACCAGCTCACCGGCACCTGGAATGCTGGGGAAAGCCAGGTACAGCGCGAAGACCTTGTTGCCCGCCACGTAGGCAAATACGGCCAGGGCTCCGGAGATCATGGCCGTAGGCATGATGGCGAGTCCGTCCAGGCCATCCGTGAGGTTGACGGCGTTGCTGGTTCCCACGATCACAAAATAGGTCAGCACTGCAAAGCCAATCCCTCCAAGGGGCAATGCCACAGTCTTGAAAAATGGAACGATGAGTTCTGTTTCCGCAGGTGTTGCCGCCATCTGCAGCAACACGATGGCCACAACGGTGGCGATCACCGATTGCCAGAAAAATTTGGCCCGGGCCGACAGACCTTTGGGATTTCGATGAACCACCTTACGGTAGTCGTCCACCCAGCCGATCACGCCAAATCCCAACATGGTCAGCAGAACCAGCCACACATACCGGTTGGTGAGGTCAGCCCACAGCAGGGTGGTGATTGAAATGGCCACCAGGATCAGGGCTCCTCCCATGGTGGGCGTGCCACTCTTGACCAGGTGGGTTTGGGGACCATCATCACGAACTGCCTGGCCAATTTTGTAGGCGGTCAGCTTGCGAATCATGACGGGGCCTACCACGAACGAGATGGTCAGCGACGTCAGTGCAGCCAGCACGGCCCGCAGCGTGATGTAGTCAAACACGCGAAAGCCGTGAACGGTCTGGGACAACCAGTGAGCCAACGTCAGCAACATGTTGCAATTCCTCTTTGGCTGGCGTTCATCGCACCAACCCCTCCACCACCCGCTCCATCTTCATGAAGCGGGACCCTTTGACCAGCACTGAGGCGTCGGCGTTGAGCTGGGGCTCCAGCGTGGTCACCAACGCCTCTACGGAATCAAAATGACGACCCTGCAAACCGAATGCGCGGCTGGTTTCCCGTGCCAGTTCGCCCAGGGTGAAACAATCATCGACACCGGCTTCGCGCGCCCGCAAGCCCACTTCGGCATGCAGGGCCAACGCCTCATCCCCCA
Source organism: Betaproteobacteria bacterium (assembly GCA_028866015.1). Lineage (GTDB taxonomy): Bacteria > Pseudomonadota > Gammaproteobacteria > Burkholderiales > Ferrovaceae > JAKBAT01. The sequence continues at coordinate 6,158 of JAGWIW010000008.1, read as the reverse complement.
GTTCACCCAAATCGCCCAGCACCAGGATACGGCGCCCCGGGCGGGCAACCAGTACCGCAACGGCAGCGGCAACCGAATCGGGATTGGCGTTGTAGGTGTCATCCAGGATCAGGGCTCCGCGCGCAGAAAAGCGGGACTGCAATCGTCCCGGAACCCCCTGAAACCCTTCCAGCCCCGCCTGAATTGCTGCAGCATCGACCCCAATCGCCTGGGCTGCAGCGGCGGCAGCCACTGCATTGGCCATGTTGTGGCGACCGGGAACACCAAGCCGGACCTGCAGCCTGCCCGCAGGCAGCCGGATCTCCAGGCCACCGCTGCCAGCATGCGAGCGCCCGTGGATTCCGGAAAAGTTTTCGGCTTCGGGATCCAGGGCAAATTCAACACACCGGTGTCCCGTTGCGCAGACCCTGAGCAGTGGCGCCAGGGGATCGCTCGCCGGGATCAGTGCCACGCCATCCCCAGCCAGCCCTTCGTATATTTCCCCCTTGGCCCTTGCCACGGCCTCAATGGTTCCCAGCAAACCCAGATGGGCCCGCTGCACGTTGTTGACCAGCGCCACATCCGGTTTCGCCGTTCGAGTCATGGCTGCAATTTCACCCGGATGGTTCATGCCCATTTCCACGACAGCCCAGCGATGGCCTCGACGCAGTCTCAGCAGGGTCATGGGGAGTCCAAGGGTATTGTTCAGATTCCCTGCGGTGGCCAGCACGGTGGTTTGCGGATCTTCTCCAGCGCGTTCTGCGGCATAGCGCAGGATGGAGGCCAGCATTTCTTTCACGCTGGTCTTTCCATTGCTGCCGGTGACGGCAATGACCTTGGGATTGATGCGCAACCGCCACTCAGCCGCAAGCGCTGACAAGGCAATCGTTGTATCGCGAACCCGGATCAGCCTTGGGGACGATTCGAACCCCGGCACAGGCTCGGAAACGATGGCACCCACTGCCCCAGCTTCCAGGGCCTGGGCAACAAAAGCATGGCCATCAAAGTGTTCTCCTCGCAGCGCCACAAACAGGTCGCCTGGTTGCAGTGCCCGGGAATCGGTCGAAACCCTCAGGAAAGCGTCTGAACTGACAGGGCCTGAAGCACCCAGCAGGCGCGCCACATCATCCATGGTCATCATGCCCCCGGAGGATTGGGATGGCGCGTTCAATTTTTCACCTCGTCCAGACAACGTTGGGCTTCGACACGGTCGCTGAAGGGGAGTTTCCTGCCAGCGATTTCTTGCGTGATTTCATGGCCTTTACCGGCGATCAGCACCACATCTCCGGGACTCGCCAAGGCGATGGCCTTGCGAATTGCTTCGCTGCGATCCGAAACGCGCAGGGGAACTCCAGCCATGCCTGCCGAAATCTGGTCCAGAATTTCTTCCGGCGGCTCATCCCGGGGATTGTCGCTGGTCAGAATCACCTGGTCTGCCAACCGCTCGGCAATTGCGCCCATCAAAGGCCGCTTGCCGATATCGCGGTTCCCGCCGCAGCCAAACACGCAGATCAGACGATGGCCGGGGGTCATGGTTCCCCTCAGGGTTGAAAGCGCTTTTTCCAGGGCGTCCGGGCTGTGGGCGTAGTCAACGACAACGACAGGCAATCCATGCCCTCCCAGCTGCTCCAGACGCCCCGGGGGCGCCTGCAACCGGGCCACGGCCGAAGCCACCTGATCGAGCGCAAGCCCACCCATCAGGGCGGCCGCCATGACTGCCAACAGGTTGGACACATTGAAATGCCCCACCAGGGGTGCCTGCACCCGCACTTGGCCCCAGCCCCCATCCACGGTGAATTCAAGACATTCCGGGCGCATTGCAATTCCTGATGCAGACAACAGGCGTACGCCCGCCGGAGGATTGGTGCCTCTGGTCGTATAACCGATCACTTGGGGGCCCGTTCCGACTGTGCGCCGGGCCAGGTCATATCCAAAAGGGTCATCCAGGTTCAGAACGGCAAACTCGAGATTTGCCGACTGAAACAGCAGGGCCTTGGCAGCGCCATATGCTTCCATGCTGCCGTGGTAGTCGAGATGATCCTGGGACAGGTTTGTAAAAACAGCTCCCCGGAAACGGACTCCGGATACGCGTTCCTGCTCCAGCCCATGGGAAGAGACTTCCATCGCGCATCCCCAGGCTCCCGCCTCACTGAAACGTGCAAGCGATTCCTGCAAGGCAATGGCATCCGGCGTGGTGTTTTGAGCCGATTCCAGGTGATCAAGCCAGCCATTGCCCAAGGTGCCAACCACCACACAGGATTTTCCTGAAGCCTGCATCAACTGCGCCAACCAGTGGGAGCAGCTGGTCTTCCCGTTCGTGCCCGTAATCCCAACCACCCACAAGTGATGGGAGGGATTGCCACAAACCTGGCTTGCGATGCCGCTGACCTGGGCTCGCAAGCCCTGGATGCCCTGATTTGGCACGGACCATTCCTCGTGCCAGTAAAACCCGTCGCGTTCCCACAAAACGGCGGCCGCCCCCCGCTCGATGGCATGGGGAATGAATTGCCTCCCGTCCACATGGGTCCCGGGATAGGCGACAAACGTCATGCCAGGCAGGACCATGCGGCTATCCGCCGTCAGACGCTGCAAAGGCAACCCCAGATGACGCAGGGCCGCGACATCCACAGGGTGTACGCGGCCGGGCGCATGGGACGGGTAACGGGCGGCAGCGTTCACGTATCCTCCGATGCAGTCGGTTTGGCGACCGGCACAGAAAATGCGCTGCTGCCCGGATCATCCGGCGGAATGCCCAGCAATTGCAGGGTGCTGCCCATCAGGTTTGAAAAAACCGGACCAGCCACAGTACCCCCGTAATAACTTGCGCCGGAGGGTTCATCGATCATCACCGCAATCAGGAGCCGTGGCGCTGAGGCCGGTGCAAATCCCACAAACGACGCCACGTAGCGATTGGTGTAACGACCGCCGCTCACCTTGTGCGCAGTTCCCGTCTTCCCTGCCACCCGGTATCCCCGAACGCGCGCGGCAGGCGCCGTTCCTTCCGGTTTCACGACAAGCTCCAGCATGTCCTTCACTTCGTGCGCCGTTTGGGGTGAAATCACCTGCCGCCCTGCCGGTGGGGCAGAAATTCGCGTCAGTGAAAGCGGCTTGAGAACGCCGTCATCAGCAAAGATCGTGTACGCCCTGGCAAGCTGGATCAGGCTGACCGAAATGCCGTTGCCGTAGGACATGGTGGCTTGCTCGATGGGCTTCCAGGTGCGGTACGGACGTACGCGCCCTCCGGCCTCTCCCGGGAACCCCAGCTTGGGTGTCTGGCCAAAACCCACATCCGTGAACATATTCCAAAGGGTTTCCGAAGGCAGGGATAACGCGATGCGGGCAGCACCCACATTGCTCGAATGCTGGATCACCTCAGACACGGTCAAGGCTGTAGCAGGATGGGTATCACGGATGACATTGGAACCGATCGTCATCTGGCCCCCTCCCGTGGGAATCACCGTATTCGGAGTCACCTTCCCAACCTCGAGCGCTGTCGCGATGGTGAACGGTTTCATGGTGGAACCGGGTTCGAAAGTATCGGTGATGGCCCGATTCCGTAACTGGGCGCCGGAAAGATGTTCGCGGTTGTTGGGGTCGTAGTCAGGATAGTTGGCCAGTGCCAGCACTTCTCCGGTTCGCGTGTCCAGGACCACCACCGCCCCCGCCTTGGCCTTGTTCACCGCCACCGCGTTGCGCAGTTCACGATAAGCGAGATGCTGGATACGTGCATCCACACTCAGGGTAATGTCCTTTCCAGGACGGGGTACCCTGATGCTTTCCACATCTTCAATGATGTGCCCTGCCCGGTCCTTGATCACACGACGTGCTCCGGACAGCCCTCCCAGGGATGACTGGAACGCCAGCTCGACACCTTCCTGCCCCCGGTCATCGGCATCGGTGAATCCCACCAGATGTGCGGTTTCCTCCCCCTTGGGATAAGCCCGGTGAAATCCATGTTGCTGGAACAGTCCCGGAATTTTGAGGGCCATCACCTGCTGGGCCACTTCAGGGGGAACCTGGCGCTTGAGGTAGACAAAGTTGCCGCGCCCGCCATTCAGGCGTTGGTCAAGTTCTTTGCGATCCATGTGCAGCAGCGAGGCAAGCTGTCGGGACTGCTCTGCAGAGAGCTCCACGTCTTCCCGGCTGGCCCAGAGCGATTCTGAAGGAGTGCTGATGGCCAGCGGCTGGCCATTGCGGTCACGGATGATGCCACGACTTGCGGGCATTTCAATGACACGGCTGTAGCGTTCCTGCCCTTTCTGCTGCAGGAATCCGGCATGAAACCCTTGCAGCCAGGCTGCACGCCCTACCAACCCAAGAAAACTGGCCAGCAACACCGTAAGCAAGAGGCGGGAACGCCAGCCTTCGAGGCGCAGATTGAGGCGGGCACTGTTGACGCCAACGTTCATCGCACCTCCCTCACTTCGGGTTCACCCACCACGATCAGTCGCACGTGGGCCGTATTGGGCACTTGCATTTGCAGGCCTCGCACAGCCCCATCTTCGATGCGATGGCTTGAAGCCAGGGTTCCCTGCTCGATCTGCAGCTGGTTCCATTCAGCGACCAGCTGTTCGGATCTGTCTTTTTCCTTCTGCAAATCCACAAACAGGCGGCGGGCCCGGTGCTGGGCATTCACCACACTGATGGCCAGCAAAACCACAGCTCCGAAGAACATCGCGTTCAGGCGGTTCATGCTGCCGTCCTTTCCGCCACGCGCATGACAGCACTGCGACTGCGCGGATTTGCAGCCACTTCGCCTGCCGAGGGACGCGCAGCTTTTCCCACCAATCGCAGCCTCGGCGATGGCCTCTCGTTCTCGCGAACGGCTATGCCCCGTGGAATTTCTGGCGGCACGGCTTGGGAACGCATGAATCGCTTCACCAGGCGGTCTTCGAGCGAATGAAAACTGATCACAACCAAACGTCCGCCCGGATTGAGGAGCTGAAGTGCCTGCGGCAAAACCGCCTCGATTTCTTCGAGCTCCCTGTTCACATGAAGCCGAAGCGCCTGGAATGTTCTGGTGGCAGGGTCCTGCCCGGGCTCGCGCGTGCGCACGGCCGCTGCGACGATGCGTGCCAGCTGCCCCGTGGTTTCGATGGGCTGTTGCAGGCGGGCCGTGACGATGGCTTGCGCGATCTGGCGCGCAAAACGCTCCTCGCCGTAATCACGGATAACCCGGGCAATTTCGTCACAGTCTGCCCGGGCCAGCCAAACGCTGGCCGGCTCCCCCGACCCCGTATCCATGCGCATATCGAGCGGGCCGTCAAACCGGAAGCTGAATCCGCGAACGGCCTCGTCAATTTGCGGGGAAGAGACTCCCAGATCAAGCAGCACGCCATCTACCCGGGTAATCCCGCGTGTACTCAAAACGGATTGGAGGCCGGAAAAGCGGGCATGGACAATTTCAAAACGGGGATCGCCCAATGTCGAACCGGCTTCGACAGCATCAAGATCCCGATCCAGCGCAATCAGGCGGCCTTCAGGGCCCAGCGATTCCAGGATTCTGCGGCTGTGACCACCGCGTCCGAAGGTACCGTCCACATAGGTGCCCGTCGGTCGTATAGCCAGCGCCTCGACAGCTTCCGCGAGCAGGACGGTGATGTGGTGCATGGCAACGCAGCCCTGATCGCTGGCGGCCATTGCTAAAGCGAAAGATCTTCCATGCCTGCCGGCACGAGGTCGGGGCCAAGCTTTTCGATTTCCTCGAATTGCTTGTTCCAGGCGGCAGGATTCCAGAGCTTGAAGTGACTGCCCTGGCCAAACATCATGAGTTCGCGCTCGATTCCCGCAAACCGGCGCAATGCCGGGGAGATGAGCACCCGCCCCGCAGCATCCATTTCCACGTCGTCGGCATGACCCACCAGCAAACCTTGCAGGAGCGTGGTCTGCCGATCGAGCCCGGATTTTTTCATGATGGTGTCGCGAATCGGCTCCCAGGCCGGGCGAGGATAGAGCAGTAAACAACGGTGAGGATGGGCCGTAATGACCAGATGACCTTCGCATTGGGCGCGCAGCGCTTCCCGGTAGCGGGTGGGAATCGCCAACCGGCCTTTTGCGTCCAGGCTGATTTCTGAAGGTCCCTGAAACACTTTTCTCCCCTTGGCCTCCCAAATTGACCACAAATTCCCATTTATTCCTACTTTTTTCCACTATAGGACAAGGCGCAAACAGGGTCAAGG
>JAGWIW010000037.1 GCA_028866015.1 Betaproteobacteria bacterium | reverse complement strand
AGGGAATATGGATATTCCCGCCAATAATACAAATGGTAGGTAGGCGTAACCGCTTTTGACTGCATTGGAAATTCCATCCAGGTGGTAATGTGCCAAGCTTTCTTGCGTAACAAGGTAAAACATGGCCGGAATAACAAATAGTGTTGCCAACGCACGATACGCATTCCACAAGTTGTAGCTTGGGCGCCAGCTCATGACCATGGCTACGAATGCGACTGTGGTAAACAATCGTATTAGAGCCAGATCAGACCACAAAGACTCCGGGAGAAAAACAAAGTCAACAATGCTCCATAATGGGGTAAATAGAGCAAAAAGCAGCGCCAATAATCTCGTGCGCAATATAATTATTTGAGCGCGACGGATTCTGAACAAATTGATGTGAAAATGCGGAGAGAATAATAAGGCAATATCTCGCAGGTCAAATTCAACCGACATGAAATCCGAAAGTTTCTTGATCAGATTTGACATCATCATAGACATTGATAATGTTCTGCGTTTTCCTTCCAGCGTTAAAGTGCACCCGAACTATTCAATGATTGGTTGGTCCGTAGGCAATCGAGACTAGTTTTCTTGGGTTGGGAATGCTTGAAGTATGCGCTTTCCAAGGCCTATTTTTCCAGGGCTGGCTCTTTATCCCTTCCGATTTTTACATTTAAAGATCCTAACCAGTACATTGGAGCTTGCTCGCCGGCCACTGACTCACCGTATCCCCCTAGAGTACCCAGCCTGATGTTAGGCAATTATTGACCATAATTAATCTGTTTATGATTGATGTATATCAATACATGTTTATTTATGATTTGTCATAATGAAAACTCGTTTCAAACGGACCCCCTTCGTTTAAAACGAATCCCCTTCGCAGCACAGACAGTGCAACTGTCTGTGCTTCTTTTTCTGGTACCCAATACTCAGTACGTTGGTAGCTTCAATGAATTTCACTAGCCCATTGGATCACCCGCGGATCTGCTTCACATCAATGTATGGTCAAATCGCAATTCTTGATTTGTTTTTTTGACCCCACATCGAAAGCTCAGAGGTAACCGCCAAATCCATTTTAAAAAGGCTGCAGTCATTATTCGGGTTGATCTAGCTCAAATCTGATCAATTTGTTAAGCCCCATAATCGGAGCCCAGCCAGCATCTGCATGAATAATCAGCTTAGGCTGCATCTGCAAAATGCTCTCCAATTCCTCTGGGTTAACGAAGTAATAATTTCATGACTGGGTATACACCATTCGAGCCCCCACAATTTTGGGATGCAATCCGAGGTAGCCGCGTCGAGTTGCAACTGCTCAGCACCCTCAAGTGCAATCTAAAATGTACGTACTGTTCTCTTGGAGTCGGGGAAGTTCTAGGCTCTCAGAAAGAAGTTACTTATACGCTCGACCAACTGGCGTCGTTTATTAGCCGGCATCTTTCAGGAAAAGAAATATACGTCACATTCTACGGCGGAGAGCCAACGCTCAACGGTGATTTCATGAAAGCCGTGATGCAACGCTTTCCCACCTTTCGATTCCAACTTCAGACCAACGGAACTTTGCTCGACAATCTTCCGGACAAGTTCCTGGGGAAACTGTCCAACATTCTGGTGTCGATTGACGGCGGTGAAAAATCCACTGACAAATACCGGGGCCGTGGAATCTACAAGCAGGTGATGAAACAGGTACGCCAGATCCGGGATCGCATTGACGGCCACGTGACAGCCCGGGTCACTTGGAATGACATTGAAACCGGCTTTCATGAAATCGACGCTCTGACGCAGCATTTTGACTTTATTTATTTCCAGTTCGTTGCCGGAGAGAAATATGGGGAACAAGCCATGGCGAACCGCCGTCAGGTACTCAGCGATCTGATTTCACGTTTCTTTTCTCAACGCACTCAGATTTATCCAATCATTCCTATCATGGGCATAGTACGCAACAAACTCCTGCCAAATCGCGCCCAGGAGATTTGCCATGGCATGACCCAATGCCGAGCCTCGACCCACCTGATCAATGTCATGCCGGACGGCAAGATTTTTCCATGCCCTGACATGATGTATCTGAAAGACATGCAACAAGGGGACGTAAGTGAAAACTGGCTAAATCCAAGCCCCCTGAAACCCCATGTCGTCATGCCATGCAACGACTGCGATGCGTTCTCGTGGTGTCGAGGCAATTGCATGAAGAACCTTTATCGTGCTTATGTTCAAGACGATAAGCGTTACCGTCAGCAAGTCGTTGAGCCCATTTGCGCATTGATCAGGTTTATGGGTGAAGAGATCGACCGCCATAATCCAACGGACTGGTATTGTGAACTAACGCCTTCACTACGCAGGCATCTGACGGACTGTGAGATTTATGAATACGTAGAGGTTATGCCATAAAACCCCATGCCCAGTATGGTCCCACGCTGTTGTTTGTACATGGATGGGCCATGGGGCCAGAGATCTGGGACGACGTCCAAGGCCAATTGCCCAGCTACCGACATCAATCAGTTGATTTGGGATTTCGGGGAGTCCCAATCACACCTGTTGTACAGATGCCCGTTGTCATTACACACTCTCTGGGGCTGATGTGGGCTTTGCACAACATTCCACGCCCATGGGCAAGCCTGGTGGCCATCAACGGCTTTACCCGATTCACGACAACCCTGGGTTTTCCTGGAGTCGCACAGGATGTTCTCGCACGAATGACATCACGCCTGTCCGAGAACCCACACGACATGGTCGGCGCATTTCTGCAACGTTGCGGCATAGAATCACCCCTTCTCAGCGGGCTCGATGTCGCGATGCTTCTCAACGGGCTTGAGTCGCTGTCGGAATGGGATACCCGACCACAATTTAAGCTCTTGGATTGTCCAATCCTCGCAATCAGCGGAGCGTCAGACCCCATCGTATCCGTGAGGCACAGCTGTGCATGTTTTCCTGCATCGATGCACATTATTGTGGAAGGTGGCGGCCATTTGCTGCCGCTCACACACGCGTCCCTGATTGCTTCTCATGTGGCTGAGACATGCACGAAATTATGGAAAATTTGAGTTGGAAAAGCCGTGTCGCTCGCAGTTTCAGTGCAGCAAGCGGCACTTACGATGCATCATCGGCCTTGCAGGCACAGGCCGCCTGGTTGTTGACCTCCCGTGTCCTTCGCTATGCCTGGAACCACCCCAACGTCCTCGAAGTGGGATGCGGCACAGGTGGCCTGACACAATTGCTGATGCCGCATCTGTCCGGGAACTGGATCATTTCTGACCTGTCACCTGCCATGGTTCAAGCAACACAGCACCGTCTTTCCACTCATGGGGCGCAGTTTCGCGTCATGGATGGTGAGAATCCCGATCTGCCTGCCGCGAGCTTGGATTTGATTGTTTCCAACCTGACGGTCCAGTGGTTTGAGAACCTGCCACACGCCTTTCAGCGTATGACGACCTGCCTTGCCATTGGCGGCAGGTTGCTCCTCACGACCCTCGGAGAAGGCAGTTTGCAGGAATGGCGTCATGCGGTCGCCAGCACAGGCCATGATGCCGGCACGCCTCGCTACCCCTCGGTACATGCGTTGGCAGAAGCATTGCCGCAGGCTCAGATCGCCTCACACCCAATCAAGATGTCGTATGCCAATGCTCTGGAATTCCTGAGATCACTCAAAGGGATAGGAGCGACCACTCCCCTTATGGGTTACAGACCCTTGCCAGTTCCCGTCTTGAGACAAGTCATGAAAAAGTTGGGGAGCCCTTGTCAAATCAACTATGAGATCCTGATTTTGGATTGGGTCAAACAGTAAGCAGCATTCTATAGACGCTTTGACAACTTCGTAGCGGGCAACCAGTTATTCCGGTAACCGGTTTTTGCCTGGCGTCACATTATGTCAGTTATCTTGCGGAAATGCGTGAGACCCCCTCATTCGCGCCTTTTTTGATCTTAGTCATACTATATATAGTTTATTAGCAGTAGCATTAATACTATATATAGTGTTTAAGACGAGGTCGAAGCCATGCTTGAAACACGCGGCGTTCAGAATGCAGCCTTACCCTACGAGGTACTCAAACGCGACGGTCGCCGGCTTCCGTTCGATGCCACCAAGATACGTTCCGCCATCGCACGCGCAGGCCAGGCCACTGGCGAATTCGACGACGACGAGGCAGATTTGCTCACCGCCCAAGTCACCAAAGTACTCTTCCACCGCTTCCATCGTGAGGCTCCTGCAATCGAGCAGATCCAGGACGTAGTGGAGCAGACCCTGATTGCCGCCAACCATCTCAAGACTGCCCGCTCCTACATCGTCTACCGTGAGCAGCATGCCAAACTGCGTCAAGACAAGAAGACATTGGTAGATGTGGAATCCTCCATCAACGAATACCTGAACCGCCAGGACTGGCGGGTCAACGCCAACGCCAACCAAGGTTATTCCCTGGGCGGTTTGATACTTAACGTGGCCGGCAAAGTCACCGCCAACTACTGGCTCAACCACGTCTATGCTCCCGAGGCAGGCATGGCTCACAGGGAAGGGGACATCCACATCCACGATCTGGACATGCTGTCCGGCTATTGCGCTGGATGGTCCTTGCGCACCCTGCTCCACGAGGGTCTAAACGGCGTGCCAGGCAAGGTGGAGGCGGCACCACCACGGCACATGTCCAGCGCCGTAGGACAGATTGTCAATTTCCTCGGCACCATGCAAAACGAGTGGGCCGGCGCCCAGGCCTTTTCATCATTCGATACCTACATGGCGCCTTTCGTGCGCAAGGATGGCATGGCTTATCCAGAGGTCAAGCAACACATCCAGGAACTCATCTATAACCTCAACGTACCGTCCCGTTGGGGCACCCAGACGCCATTCACCAACCTGACCTTCGACTGGACTTGCCCTGAAGACCTGCGTGAGCAAATTCCGGTGATCGGCGGCGAGGAAATGCCTTTCACATATGGCGAGCTACAAGCCGAGATGGATCTAATCAACCGTGCCTACATCGAGGTAATGGCAGGAGGAGACGCCAAAGGCCGGGTATTTACCTTTCCTATCCCCACCTACAACATCACCCCGGACTTCCCATGGGACAGCGAGAATGCCGGACGGCTGTTCGATATGACGGCCAAGTACGGCCTGCCCTATTTCCAGAACTTTGTGAACTCGGAGTTGAAGCCACATATGGTCCGGTCAATGTGCTGCCGGCTGCAACTGGATCTGCGCGAGTTGCTCAAGCGGGGAAACGGCTTGTTTGGCAGCGCCGAACAAACTGGCAGCATCGGCGTAGTCACGGTCAACTGTGCCCGCCTGGGTTACCGGCACAAAGGTGACGAATCAGGTTTGTTCAAACGATTGAACGAACTCTTGACCATCGGCAGAGACAGCCTGGAAGTAAAGCGAAAACTCATCCAAGGCCTCATGAACCAAGGCCTGTTCCCCTATTCGAAACGCTATCTCGGAACCCTTCGTAACCACTTCTCCACTCTGGGAGTGAATGGTCTCAACGAAATGATCCGTAACTTCACTGGCGACGAACACGACATCACCGACGAATGGGGTCATGCCTTCGCCGTGCGCTTTCTGGATCACGTAAGGGCAGGCATCGTCGCCTTCCAGGAGGAAACAGGCCATATGTACAATCTGGAGGCCACCCCAGCCGAAGGTACCACCTACCGTTTCGCAAAAGAAGACCGGAAACGCTGGCCTGACATCCTCCAGGCCGGCACAGTTGAACAACCCTACTACACCAACTCCTCACAACTGCCGGTGGGCTTTTCAGAAGACCCATTCGAAGTCCTGGAACGTCAAGAGGCCCTTCAAGCCAAGTATACCGGCGGTACGGTGCTGCACTTATACATGGCTGAGCAATTATCCAGCGGCGAGGCTTGCAAACGTTTGGTGCGGCGCGCACTGGAAAATTTCCGTTTGCCTTACATCACCGTCACGCCCACCTTCTCCATCTGTCCCAAACATGGTTACCTGGCCGGCGAACATGAGTACTGCCCAAAATGCGACGAGGAAATCCTGGCTCGCAAACGTGCCTGGCTGGCCGCTTGAAAGTCATCAACCCCATGGAGACCATACAATGACTAACTTGTCCGTATCGAGCCCCGCCACCCCCATCGAACTCAAGGACGAAGAGCGCCAGCGCTGCGAAGTCTGGACCCGGGTAATGGGTTACCATCGGCCGGTAGCCAGTTTCAATACCGGGAAAAAAGGGGAGCATGCAGAACGTCAGTTCTTCATCGAGCCCCGTCAACCCGCCTGAAATCATGCCCAGTCTGAAGGTGGGCGGACTGACACCTCTGACCACCATTGACTTCCCCGACCGACTTTCCGCCGTCGTGTTCTGTCAGGGCTGTCCTTGGCGCTGCGTTTATTGTCACAACCCTCACTTGATTCCTGCAAATGGGCCTCCCGCGCTGACTTGGGAAGAAGTGCTCTCTTTCCTGGATTGTCGTCGAGGGCTGTTGGACGGCGTGGTTTTCTCTGGTGGTGAACCTACATTGCAGAGCGCCTTGCCTCAGGCGATGCGGGATGTACGCGATATGGGTTTTGAGGTCGCGCTGCACACCGCCGGCATGTATCCTGATCGGCTGGCCACCGTGCTGCCCCTACTGGACTGGGTTGGTCTGGACATCAAGGCCCCTGCCAGCTGCCATGACGCCATCGTCGGCGCACCGAAAGGATACGAAAGGGTCATGGCCTCCCTTGACTTGATTCTGGCCTGTGGTGTGGATTACGAATGCCGCACCACTTGGACTCCGGAACTCTATGGTACGGAAGAACTAGCGGATTTGGCACAGGAACTGGCTCGAAAAGATGTCAGTCACTGGTCCCATCAGATACTCCGCCCCGCATCACCCAGATATGATTCCAACGCAGGGCGTACTTCTGGATTTTTAACGGGCATGTGATACCACCGAGCGGGGTGTTAACTATTTATTGTCACGCCCCGCTCTTTAGCCTCGCGCAGGATGCGGATAACCTGTTCTTAGGTAAATCAATATTTCATCTGCCCCCTGACAAAAGTTACCATAGGATTCACAGCCTAGCTGGCTACACGTTTGCCCCGCAGGTCAGAGGTACTAACCGACTGGTTATATGCCATTTCTGTGCCCACGGCTACGCACCAGTTGATTTGGACGAAACAGGTAAGCGATCGTCCCGAACCCGCTCCAGACGTGAACCAGCCTGGAAAATGGAAACAGCAAAAACAGCGTCATGCCGAAAAACAGATGAACCCTGTACACCAGGGGCACGGCTTCGATCAGCTCGGACGCTCCGCCGCGAAATGTGACCACATGCTGCGCCCATGCGGCAAGGGCAAGCATGACGCTGCCGTCCGGATGGCTGAAGGACGCGAAGATGGTGGCCAATCCCAGGCCAAGGGTAACCAGCAGCCAGAAGAGAAGGAACAGGTCCATCCACGTGCTGGTGGCACGGATTCTCGCCTCGGTCAGGCGCCGGTGAGTCAGCAGGATCAGTCCGAACAGGCACAAGGTTCCGAAAACGCCTCCTGCAATCATGGCGAGCCATTGCTTGGATTCAGTCGTCAGTCCCAGCGCGTGGTAGATGGCAGGCGGCGTCAGCAAACCCACTGCATGGCCCAGAAACAACAGCAGGACCCCCACATGAAAGCAGTTGCTTCCCAGACGAAGCTGCCCATGTCTAAGGAGCTGGCTGGAATCGCTTTTCCAGGTGTACTGGTCCCGATCGAAACGGATCAGGCTGCCCAAAAGAAAGACAGAGATGGCGACGTAAGGATAGATGCCGAACAGAAAGACATGGATCATGACCCGGCTCCTTTATGAAAATGAATGGGCTGCGCCTGCCCACCGATCGGGGCACAAGCCGGCCCGAACTGCACCGGGCTTTCGGCCCAGGCACGATCCAATGCCTCCAGGTCCTCCCTGAAAACGGGAGCCTCACCTGCCTCCACCAGTTCCGGCTCGCCAGCGAGCGCCAGCAGGAAACCGAACAGGGCCGCGTAGGGACTGCCCCGCTTCGCCAGACGTTCGCCGATCACCTTCAGCAAATGGGTGGTTTCAGCCAGGCTGTCGAGCGCTTTGGGCAGGGGCAGCAGGGACAGGTATTCGAGGAAGGCCGGCAGGTGGTCTGGCAAGGCTTCTGCCTCAAAAGCCAGGCCGGCGTCCTGGTAACGCTGCAGGAGGGACACCATGGCCTGGCCGCGCTCCCGCGAATCGCCCAGCACATGCTCGAACAGGCAAAGCGAGCAGCGGGCGTCGCGATCGAAATGGGCCACATAATGTTCCTGCAGGTCCAGCAGAGGCGTTCTTTCCAGGTGGGCCAGCAGGGACAGGGCCTGATCCAGGGGCCGACCTGCGGCCAATCTCTCCTCCGACAGCAGCGCAGCCATTTCGGGAAGAGCGGAAAGCCAGTCGTCTTCCGGGTAGGACAAGGCCAGGGACAACACTTTGAACGTTTTCATTCAGACCACCTTGATGGGAATGATTTTCGGTTTCTTTCCGAACAGGCTGGCATCCTTGGACTGGCCTTCCGAGCAGCCGTTGCCGAAGGAAAATCCGCAACTGCCTTTGAGGTCGAAGGCATTTTCCGCATACTCCCGGTGAGTGGTGGGCACCACGAAGCGGTCTTCGTAATTGGCGATGGCCAGCGTTTTGTACATCGCTTCAGCTTGGGCCACGCTCAACCCGACCGGCGCCAGAATCTCTGGCGATTCTTGTTGATCCACGTGGCGTGCCCTCATGAAGGCCCTCATGGAAAGCAGCCGCTTCAGGGCTTGACCGACCGGCGCCTCGTCTCCCGCGGTCAGCAGGTTCGCCAGATACTTGAGCGGGATGCGCAGCTGGCCCACGTCGGGGATGGCGCCGTTCATGCCCAGCACCCCGCTGTTGGCGGCGCTCTGGATGGGCGACAGCGGCGGGATGTACCAGACCATCGGCAGCGTCCGGTATTCAGGATGAAGCGGGAAAGCAATTTTCCAGTCGAGCGCCATTTTGTACACAGGCGATGCCTGGGCGGCCTTGATCCAGGTTTCTGGAACGCCATCCCTAGCCGCCTGGGCCTGGATTTCCGGATCATTCGGATCCAGAAAAACGGAAAGCTGCGATTCGTAGAGGTCCGTTTCCCGTTCGGCGCTGGCCGACTCGAGAATGCGATCGGCGTCGTACAGCATCACCCCCAGGTAGCGGATGCGGCCGACGCAGGTTTCCGAACAGACCGTAGGCAACCCGGACTCGATGCGCGGATAGCAGAACGTGCATTTCTCCGCCTTGCCGCTTTGCCAGTTGTAATAGATCTTCTTGTAAGGGCAGGCCGACACGCACATGCGCCACCCGCGGCACTTGTCCTGGTCCACCAGCACGATGCCATCTTCTTCGCGTTTGTAGATGGATCCCGACGGACAGGCAGCCACGCACGCCGGATTGAGGCAGTGTTCGCACAAGCGGGGAAGATACATCATGAATGTATTCTGGAACTGCCCATACATTTCTTTCTCGACCGCTTCGAAGTTGGCGTCCCTGCTGCGTTTTTCGAATTCGCCACCCAGGATTTCCTCCCAGTTGGGCCCCCATTCGATTTTTTCCATTCGTTTCCCTGTGATCAGGGAACGTGGCCTGGCGGTCGGCACCGCGGCCGAAAGGGGAGCGCGCTGCAAGTGTTCGTAATCGAACGTGAACGGCTCGTAATAGTCGTCGATCTCCGGCAAATTTGGATTGGCGAAAATGTTGGACAGCGTTTTCAGCTTGCTGCCCGTTTTCAGACTGATGCTGCCGTCCGCGCGGCGCACCCATCCGCCGGCCCATTTTTCCTGGTTTTCCCACTGTTTTGGAAAGCCGATGCCAGGCTTCGTTTCCACATTGTTGAACCAGGCGTATTCCATCCCTTCGCGCGAAGTCCAGACGTTCTTGCAAGTCACCGAACAGGTATGACAGCCGATGCACTTGTCCAGGTTCAGGACCATGCCGATTTGCGCACGGATTTTCATGATGTCTTCTCCACGGCCGTTTCGGCGAGTTCCCGTTCCATCCAGTCCACCCGATTCATTTTCCGCACGATCACGAACTCGTCCCTGTTGGCCCCGACCGTACCGTAATAGTTGAACCCGTAGCTTTGCTGGGCATAGCCGCCGATCATGTGGGTAGGCTTGGGGCAGGTGCGCGTCACCGAATTGTGGATGCCGCCTCTCATGCCCGTGATTTCCGATCCCGGAACGTTCACGATTTTTTCCTGGGCGTGGTACATCATCACCATCCCTTCGGGAACCCGCTGACTGACCACGGCCCGCGCGGTCAGGGCACCGTTAAGGTTGAACGCTTCGATCCAGTCGTTGTCGGCGATACCGGCCCGGCGGGCGTCCCCTTCGGATAACCAGACAATCGGCCCCCCGCGGGAGAGAGTCAGCATGATCAGGTTGTCGGTGTAGGTGCTGTGGATGCCCCATTTCTGGTGCGGCGTGATGAAGTTCAGCACCAGTTCCGGATTGCCGTTGCTGTGGATATTGAGCAGCGGCCCAACGGTTTTCGTGTCCACGGGCGGCCGATAGACGCACAATGCCTCACCGAAATCCCGCATCCAGGGGTGGTCTTGGTAGAGCTGCTGACGCCCGGTCAGCGTCCGGAAAGGAATCAGCTCATGGATGTTGGTGTAACCCGCGTTGTAACTGACTTGCTCCGACTCGATGCCGCTCCAGGTGGGGGACGAAATGATTTTTCTGGGTTGCGCCTGGATGTCGCGGAAACGGATTTTTTCGTCTTCGCGCGGCAAAGCCAGGTGCCGATGGTCCCGTCCGGTGATTTCGGAAAGGGCCTTCCAGGCTTTCACGGCCACCTCGCCATTGGTTTCGGGCGCCAGGTACAGGATCACTTCCGCTGCGTCGATGTCGGTCTCTATTTTCGGCAGCCCTTGGGAAACCCCTTCGTCCGGCACCGTGTCATTGAGGCGCGAAAGCCCTTCCACTTCGTGCCGGGTATTCCAGGAAATGCCTTTGCCGCCGTTCCCCACCTGACTCATGAGCGGCCCCAGGGCGGTGAATTTCTTGTAGGTGGCCGGATAGTCGCGTTCGACCACCGTCATGGAAGGCATGGTTTTTCCCGGAACAGGTTCTGTTTCCCCGCGTTTCCAGTCGCACACCTCGAGCGGCTGGGCCAGTTCGGTGGGCGTGTCGTGCAGGGTTGGCGTCAGCACCAGGTCCTGTTCCACCCCCAAATGACCGACGGCCATGGTGGAAAACGAGCGGGCGATGCCTTTGTAGATCTCCCAGTCGCTTTTCGATTGCCAGACCGGATCGATGGCCGCGGACAGCGGGTGGATGAAAGGATGCATGTCGGACGTGTTGAGGTCGTTCTTTTCGTACCAGCTCGCGGTGGGCAGCACCACGTCCGAATACAGGCAGGTGGTGGACATCCTGAAATCGAGCGTGACCAGAAGGTCGAGTTTCCCTTCCGGTGCCGGTTCACGCCATTGCACTTCCAGGGGCTTTTCCCCGCCCGTCTCCCCCAGTTCCTTCCCCTGCACCCCATGGTCCGTGCCCAGGAGATACTTGAGGAAATATTCGTGCCCTTTGCCGCTGGACCCCAGCAGATTGGAACGCCACACGAACAGGTTGCGCGGGAAGTTTGCCGGGTGGTCGGGGTCTTCGCTGGCAAAACGCAACGTCCCTTTCTTGAGTTCGGACACGGCATACTCTTTAGGAGACACCCCCGCGGCAGCGGCTTTTTTCGCAATTTCAAGCGGGTTGACGTCGAGCTGGGGGGCGGAAGGAAGCCAGCCCATGCGTTCGGATCGCACGTTGAAATCGATCAGGCTGCCGCTGTAACGTCCTTTTTCCGCAAGCGGGGAGAGCAGCTCGTTCACGCTGACTTTTTCGTGTCGCCATTGGCCGGTGTGGCTGTAGAAAAACGAGGTGCTGTTCATCTGCCGCAGCGGACGATGCCAGTCCAGCGCGAAGGCCAAGGCGGTCCAGCCCGTCTGCGGGCGCAATTTCTCCTGTCCCACGTAATGGGCCCAACCGCCTCCGGGCTGCCCCACGCAACCGCACAGCGTGAGCATGTTGATGATGCTGCGGTAGTTCATGTCCATGTGGTACCAATGATTCATCGCGGCACCGATGATCACCATGGACTTGCCGCGGGTTTTTTCTGCGTTGTCGGCAAACTGGCGCGCGACGGCGATGGCGTCTTCGCGGCGAACACCGGTGATGCGCTCCTGCCAGGCCGGCGTGTACGGGACGTCGTCGTCGTAGGAATGCGCCACGTGTTCGCCCCCGAGACTGCGGTCGATGCCGTAATTGGCCAGCATCAGGTCGTACACGGATGCCACCCAGGCTTCGCCGCCCTCCAGGCTGATTTTTTTTGCGGGCACGCGCCGCACCAGCACCTCCGGATGCGTCGTCGCCGTGAAATGTTCGGATGCCTGGCCGCCGAAATAGGGGAAAGCCACCGGCAGCGCGCCATCACGGGTCGAAAGCAGGGACAGTCGCGGGCGAATGGTTTTTCCCTGGCCATCCTTTTCTTCCAGGTTCCATTTCCCTTTTTCGCCCCAGCGAAAGCCGATGCTCCCTTGCGGCACCACGATGTTGCCGTCCAGCTCGTCGAAAACCACCGGCTTCCATTCCGGATTGTTGGACTCGCCCAGGCGCCCGGAGAAATCCGAGCTTCGCACGAAACGCCCGGGCACATAACGTTCGCCCTGGACTTCGAGCCGGACCAGGAACGGCAGGTCGGTGTACTGGCGGCAGTATTCCGTAAAGTATTCGCTCGAACGCTCCACGTGGAATTCCTTCAGGATCACGTGGCCCATGGCCATGGCCAGCGCCGCGTCGGTGCCCTGCTTGGGATGCAGCCAGAGGTCGCAAAGCTTTGCCACTTCGGAATAGTCCGGCGTCACGGCCACCGTTTTGGCTCCCTTGTAGCGCGCTTCCGTGAAGAAGTGAGCGTCCGGCGTCCGGGTCTGGGGCACGTTCGAACCCCAGGCAATCAAGAAAGTGGCGTTGTACCAGTCGGCTGATTCCGGGACGTCCGTCTGTTCGCCCCAGGTCATGGGCGAAGCGGGAGGCAGGTCGCAGTACCAGTCGTAGAAGCTCATGCACACGCCCCCGATCAGCGACAAATAGCGGCTGCCGGCCGCGTAGGACACCATGGACATGGCGGGAATCGGGGAAAATCCCAGGATCCGGTCCGGCCCGTATTTCTTGATGGTGTAGACGTTGGCGGCAGCAATCATTTCGTTTGCCTCATCCCAGCTGGCGCGCACGAACCCGCCTTTGCCCCGCACGCGCTTGTAGGAAGCCGACTGCCGCCCGTCTTCCACGATGGAAGCCCAGGCTTCCACCGGGGGCAGGGTTTTTCTCGCCTGGCGCCAGAGTTCCGCCAGCCGGCCGCGCACCAACGGGTATTTGAGGCGGTTGCCGCTGTATAGGTACCAGGAATAGCTGGCGCCGCGGGCGCAGCCCCGCGGCTCGTGGTTCGGCATGTCCGGCCGGGTTCGCGGATAGTCGGTTTGCTGGGTTTCCCAGGTGACGATGCCGCCCTTGACATGGATTTTCCAACTGCAGGAGCCGGTGCAGTTTACGCCGTGGGTGGAGCGCACGATTTTGTCGTGCTGCCAACGCTTGCGGTAAGCCTCTTCCCAAGTCCGGTCTTCACGAGTGGTCAGGCCATGCCCTTCCGAAAATTTTTCTTCGCCTTTCCTGAAGAACATCAGCCGATCGAGAAAATGGCTCATCTTGTACCTCTCAGGTCATGAATCCGGAATGTCCGCGGGTCAGCACGGCATGGGCGCATTCTTGCGGGCATAAAACCACCAGGTCACCAGAATGCACGTCACGTAAAACACGAGAAACAGGTACAGCGCCCCTTCGGCCGAGCCGGTAAGGGATATCGAGGTGCCGTAGCTTTTGGGAATGAAAAAGCCGCCATAGGCGCCCATCGCGGCAGAGAACCCCAACACGGCCGCCGCTTCCCGGGCGCCGTCGCGCACCGCCTGCGCTTCGGCCTGCGGCCCCTTGCCCACCGCTTCGCGCTGGCGTTCCGTCAGGAAAATGACAGGAATCATGCGAAACGTGGATCCGTTGCCGATGCCAGTGGTCACGAACAGCACCAGGAACATGGACAGGAAGCCGGCAAAGTTTCCGGAGCCGCCATGGGGCAGGAACGCCAGGACGCCCACTACGGCGCCGGCCATGACCACAAAATTCCACAACGTCACCACCGCCCCGCCCATCTTGTCCGCGAGCCATCCGCCAAAAGGCCGGGACAGGGCGCCCACGAGGGGACCCAGCCAGGCGTATTGCAGGGCGTTCACGTCCGGGAACTCGGACTTGATCAGCAGCGGAAATCCGGCGGCATATCCGATAAACGAAACGACGGTGCCCAGATAGAGCCAGCACATCAGCCAATTGTGCTTGCGCCTGAAAATCACGGATTGTTCTGCAAAGGACGCTTTGGCCGAAGCGATGTCATTCATGCCGACCCAGGCGGCGAACGAGGCCAGCGCGATGAACGGTACCCAGATGAAGGCCGCGTTCTGCGTCCAGACCTGCTGGGTCTGGCCCGCCTTGTTGACGATGGTCTGTGGATCACCGCCCAGCACGCCGAAAATGCCCATGGTCACCACCAGGGGAGTGAGAAACTGCACCGAGGACACGCCCAGGTTGCCAAGCCCCGCGTTCAGCCCCAAAGCCGAGCCTTTGCGCTCCTTGGGAAAGAAGAAGCTGATGTTGGACATGCTGGAGGAGAAATTTCCGCCGCCCAGCCCGCACAGCAGGGCCAAAGCCAGCATGGTGGAATACGGCGTGTCCGGATCCTGCACGGCAAAACCGATGCCGATGGCTGGCACCAGGAGCGATGCCGTGCTTGCCGTGGTCCACAGGCGCCCGCCGAAAATCGGCACCATGAAGGAATAGAAAATCCGCAAGGTAGCGCCGGACAACGCTGGCGCGGCAGCAAGCCAGAACAGCTGGTTGGTGGAATAGCGGAATCCCAGGGAAGGGAGGCTGACGGCCACAACGCTCCACAGCTGCCAGACGGCGAACGCCAGAAACAGTGCAGGAATGGAAATCCACAGGTTCAGGGTGGCGATGGCTTTCCCCTGCTCCTGCCAGAACGCCTTGTCTTCAGGCAGCCAGACTTTGAGTACACGGGCCGATTTTCCGGATATCACGATGAGTGTCCCTCCCAGCGCCTTTTCACGCAGGTCGCTGCTTTCAGCGACCCTCCTCCGAAAAATCTACCCCCGTTTCCTCCCTGTTTTCTTGAGATGGCTCAATTTTTCAAAAAACTTTTTCTCGCAGAATGGGGCCGTAACCCCAGCAGGAGGATTGTTCCCATGAGCCATATCAGCCAATACCTTTCCGCCGAGCATTACCATTGCGATTCGCTGTTCGCGGAAACTGAAAACGCGGTCGCGGAATCGCGCTGGGAACAGGCGACATCCCTGTATGACCAGTTCCACCGCGAAACGGAACAGCATTTCCAGCGCGAGGAAGAAGTCCTGTTTCCCGCCTTTGAGCAGACCACGGGGGTCGCCGCCGGCCCCACCGAAGTGATGC
The DNA here is from genome assembly GCA_028866015.1 of Betaproteobacteria bacterium. Lineage (GTDB taxonomy): Bacteria > Pseudomonadota > Gammaproteobacteria > Burkholderiales > Ferrovaceae > JAKBAT01. Next base: position 2,667 of record JAGWIW010000037.1, on the reverse strand, counting down.
GCGGCGAACACCGCCAGATGCGACGCCTGTTCTCCCGACTGGACCTTGCCCTCGCTTCACATAACGCCGAGCAGTTTCTCGGCGAAGCCGAAACGCTGCTGACGCTGATGCAACAGCACAATCTGAAGGAGGAAAACGTCCTCTATCGCCTCGCCAGCCAAGCCCTCGCCAGCGAGGCCCAGAGCCTGATCGACAAAATGCAGTCGCTGGAGACGTCGTCCTTATGGCAGAAGACCTGATTCTGGACGTGCGCGACCTGGAACCGCCCGAGCCGCTTGAAAAAGTCCTGGAAGCCCTTTGCTCCCTGCGCGCAGGACAGCGCATCCGGATGATCCACTGGCGCGAACCGTATCCCCTTTACTCCATCCTGGGACGCGACGGCTTCGCGCATGAAACCCGCACCACTGAAACAGGCGATTTCGAAATCCTGATCTGGCGCCCGGAAAACAACGGAACGCTTTGTGCCTGACCCATGCTGCCCATCGGACTTTCCTTCCAGCAAGCCCCACCGATTTCAGTGCCGCTGCGTTTTTTTCTCACAGCCCCCCTGTTCCTGCTGGCGGCCGCGATCGTGCTTCTGGCTGCCGGACCTGAACTGATGGAAAGCCGCCACAGCCCCGCCGCGCTGGCGGCCACGCACCTGCTCACGCTGGGTTTCACATCCATGGTGATGTGCGGCGCCTTGCTGCAGCTGGTTCCGGTTTTGGGCGGCGTCCCGCTCCTGCAGCCCCAGCGCGTGGCATGGCTGGTGCATGCTCCGTTGAGTGTTGGCGCCGCCAGCCTGGCGGCCGCATTCCTGTGGAACCTGGTGCCCCTGCTGCCATTAGCCATGGCAACCCTGGCCTTCGCTTTCGGCACCTTTGGAATCTGGCTGGTCCGCGCCCTGTGGAAAACCCGGGACGGCGGGGCTTCAATCCGAGGCATGCGCGCAGCGCTCGCGGCACTCGCCGTGACCGTGGCGTTGGGCCTGGCGATGGGCGCGACGCTGCAGGGCCACGGACCGACTGCCATTTATGCGCGGCTTGCGATGCTGCATCCCCTGTGGGGGTTGGGGGGCTGGACCGGCCTGCTGATCGTGGGGCTGGCCTACCAACTGATTCCCATGTTCCAGCTCACCGGACCCTATCCTACCGCTATCGCGTCACGCCTCATTCCCGCCCTGCTCCTGCTGCTGCTTGCGAGAACCCTGTCCGGATGGCTGCCCGAAGCAGCGACCTCTAGCCTGTCGCGTCTGACGGACTGGGGCCTTGCCGCCGGCTACCTGGGTTTTGCAGGGGTCACCTGGAGGTTGCTGGCCCGGCGCCGTCGCAAAGTACCCGACAATACCCTTCAGTTCTGGCGCCTCGGCCTGGTCCTGCTGGCCCTGTCCTGCGGCTTGGCAGCGCTGCTCGTGCTACCGGGCGCCGACACCCTTTCCGCGTCGTGGACGCTCTGCCTGGGTGTGCTGGTCTTGCCCGGGTTCGTTCTGGCCGTGATCCAGGGCATGCTCTACAAAATCGTGCCGTTCCTCACCTGGTTTCACCTGCAAAGCACCTATCCCGGACAGGGCATCGTGCCCAACGTCCGGGAAATCCATGCGCGCTTTCATGCCAACGCGCATCTGGCGCTGTTTGCGGTGGCGCTGGCGTTTCTTGCGGCAAGCTGCTGGGTGCCGGAATTGTCCCGCGTTGCGGGCCTGCTGTGGGGGGTCTACGCGCTCTGGCTGGAAATCAACCTGCTGCAGGCGGTGCATATTTTCCGGAAAGTCCGCCGGGTTGCCATAATCCCCATGGCCCATTAGTCTGGCAGCGTGAACGGCAACCCTACCCCTTCAAGAGCCCGGGATATCCTGGCCCGCTCGCCGATGTTTCGCGAACTGTCGGCGGACGAGATCGAGCGGATCGCGCTCGCCAGCCGGGAAATCCATGCACCCAAGGGAACCATTCTTTTCCAGAAGGGCGATCCCTCCAACGGCTTCTATCTGGTGGTAGTGGGGCAACTCAAGCTTTCGTTCCTGTCCCACACGGGGGCCGAAAAAATCGTGGAAATCATCGGGGCTGGACAAACCTTCGGCGAAGCCGTGATGTTTCTGGAAAAGCCCTATCCGGTCTATGCACAGGCCCTGACAGATAGCCAGTTGCTGCTCGTTGCAAAATCCGCCGTGTTCGAGGAAATCGCACAGAACCGTTCCTTTGCCCTGAAAATGCTGGCCGGGCTGAGCATCCGTCTGCACGGCCTTGTTCACGACGTGGCCGCCTATTCCCTGGACACGGCCATACAGCGCCTCATCGGTTTTTTGCTGTCGCAGGATCTTCAGGAAAATGAACAGCGACAACCCACAGTCAGGTTACCTGCGGGTAAAGGAGTCATCGCCTCTCGGCTCAACATTTCGGCGGAGACTTTCTCCAGAATTCTGCACGACCTGACCGAAAGCGGCCTGATCGAAGTACAAGGGCGAGACATCATTCTGAAGAACGTGGAAACGCTTAGAAAAATAGGGCTCTAATGGGCGTTAGGCAATATTTTCACGATCTCACGTATGATCTTGGCCAAGTGTAAAGCCCCAGGGTCAGTGTAATCCGCAGCAAGGAACCAGAACAGTTCAGCTCAACGTCCTCCCCTTCCCGCATTGGCAGTAGTTTTAGCAGCCATCTGAAGCGTAGCTCTAGTCGTTCCTCTTTGATGTGA